>NZ_JACJOQ010000479.1:0-3814 GCF_014695635.1 Coleofasciculus sp. FACHB-712
CGATGAGCAAACACATAGCTATCCACGATCGCCTAGGTGTAAAATAATCGTTTGTACAGTATTCAACAAGCCTGGGACTTCCCTGGAGGTGTGATTGTCGAGGTTTATTTTAAAGGTTCTCTGGCTGGAAGAGAACGTAGCACTAGCGGTTGACCAAGTAGTAGGCAAAGGCACCAGCCCTCTGACATCTTACTTTTTTTGGCCTCGGAACGATGCTTGGGAACAGCTAAAAAATGAGTTGGAAGCCAAGCATTGGATTACCGATCAAGAGCGCGTCGCGTTGCTCAACAAAGCGACAGAAGTGATTAACTACTGGCAAGAAGAAGGCAAACGCCGTTCTATGTCTGATGCTCAGGCAAAATTTCCAGAAGTTGCCTTCACAGGTAGTGCTTAAGAATTCTCCTGTGCATCTGCCAGAGTTTAATGCTTTTGTCCTGCTGCCAAAGCACTTCGGAGTTGAGCAAGAGAGATAAGCTAACCTTTATGTGACTAAAGAGGGTAGCAATTTCTTTTCTAGGGCTAGACTTTCCTGCTTAGCAACTGGCGATCGCTCATTTTTGTAAAGGACGTATTGTTCCTGTCACCCTGAAGCGGTGGGACAATCGGTATGTCGCTAAAACAATCCGAAAATAGAAAAACCCGTTTTCTGAGAAGAAAACGGGTTTTTCTATGACTACCTCTATACCAATCTCTAGAATCTTGCAATTGGCGCTATTCTTGCCGATAGCTAATCGGTTTTTGTGCCGATTTACCATTTGCCGCGGCTACACTGGTGCGTCCGGTAATACTGCGGAAATAAATGCCCCCAATAGTCAGCAAAAACAGCAGGTAACTGACTGCTTGAACGACGTAGAGCTTATCGGTATATCCGAACAAGGCGCTAAAAAGTAGGCCAGGAAACTTGTCATCGGGAAAAATTTGGGTCGTATTCCAAACGATTGGTCCCAAAATACAAGAGGGATTTTTAGCAAACCGTTCGTAGTAGAAACACAAAGCTTCTGACTTCCGATCCATTTGAGCTAATGTAGCAATCGCTGAGTCAAAATGGCTCAACGAGGATACGACTAAACCTGCAACAACTAGGATCAATAAAACGCCCATCACCTGGAAAAATAGGCGGATATTAATCCGAATTCCCCACTTGAATAAAGCAACACCAATCCCAGCAGCAACTCCTAAGCCAGCCAAGGCACCCAAAGCTGGAATTAAACCTTGTTGAAATTTGGCAAGGATAAAGAGAACCGTTTCAAAACCTTCCCGCAGAACTGCGATGAAAATTAGGCTGAAAATACCCCAACCAGAACCCCCTTTTTGCCTCAGAGCCGATGTAACGGCTCCTTCGACAGATGCTTTCATCGAGCGTGCCTGTTGAGTCATCCAGATGAGCATCCAGCTGAGCATCGCGATCGCGATTACACTAAATACACCCTCCAGAAGTGGCTCCAGCACGGGTGCAAAGGGTTGATTGGATTTCGAGAGCGCTTGAGCTATCCAGGCTAACAGAACGCCTACTACGGCACTGGCGGCAAGCCCAGCCCCAACACCCGCATAAACCCAAGGATTCAGGGAACTCTGCTTGGCTTTTTTCAAGCAAGCCAGCACGATCCCCACAACGAGGGCGGCTTCAACGCCTTCTCGGAGGGTGATCGCAAAGGTAGGTAGCGCAGAACTAAAATCCATGACGATTGGTAATTGGTAGTAAGCAATTGGGAAAAAGTTGTAGAGGCCAGAGTTTATCTCATCTGAGTTTTGAGTTTTGAGCGATCGCGGTTATTGCACCAGTGAGGTACGCCAAAATTCACGATTATCAAGCTTTTCAGTTTTGAGAATGTACCTCACATAATCGAGAACCGCAATTAGAACTTTCTTCTAGCTCAAAGCTCAACATTTAAAACTCAAAACTCTGCTTACCCATTACCCATTAGCTAAAGTCACGCAACATCTTTTTGATTTCTATGGTGTGCATTTCTTCAGTGCCAATCATCGTGCGGGCAAATTCTTCCAAGTAAATGCTGGCATCTGCAACCGTGTCTAGCAAGGTTTTATAGAGGTCTAGCGCTTTCTTTTCATGATTGAAGCTTTCCCGCAAAATGTCCTGCACCGAATGTTTATAAGTCTCCTCAATGGGAGCAATTCGTAGGCTAGGATGTCCCTCTAAACCTGTCAGAATTTCTCCCGCTTGTTGGGCATGGGTCAGAGACTCAGTTGCCTGCAATTTGAAAAATTCCACAATCGGAATTCGATTGGGGCCAATTACCATCAAGGAATAATGGGTATAACGCACCACTCCTGCCAGCTCAAATTCCATGATGGTGTTCAGCAGGTCAATAGTCTTTTTTTGGTCAAGCTCTTTCATGCTTTCGGTGATGTCCTAGATTGGTTAACTCTTCGCGATCGCAGTTTGAGCGTTCTTCTCAATTGTCTTGATTAGCTGGTTTACTTCCTCCGGAGTCTTTACGGGTGCAGCCGGGGGAATGGCGGAGGGCCAAGCAGTTTTCAACTGGGTCATGCTGTCTGCGATCGCTTTGTGGGCTTCCGGATTTTCTTTAACCATTTTATCGGCGATCCCTTTATACAAAGTGTCGGCGTAGTTAACAAACCCCCGCGAGTCTTGATACTCAATCGCAGCGGAGATTTTGCCGTTAGCGATCGCGGCTCCATATTCTGCATTCGCCGCATCCAGCAACCCGTTGATCGTCTGTAGCACAAATTTTGGAGACTGGCGTTGGGTTTCGGGTAAAGCCTGAATTGCCGCGTCCACAGCCTCTGTGGACTGAGCGAAACTCGTTTTCACGCTGGCATCCTTGGGTTTGGACTTTATTAAATCTTGCAGGCCAATCAAAGTTGTCTTAAATTCTTTAACGTTGCGTTCCTTGAGTTGGTCTTCCACATCCACGTAGATTTCTTCTACCGGGTGTCCAATATGAGGTTCGGCTTGGTCGGGTTTTTGTTGATCCAGAAGTTCTCTGGCAACCAAGAGATGACCTTTCATTAAGCCTAACTTGGTCATATAATCAACGTCTTTGGCTTCCCCAGTTAGCACCACATCCTGAATCGTGACCATGTCTTTCACTTGGTCATATTGCTCCTGGCTAATTACTTTTTTGGTGACTAATTCCTCAGGACTGCCGTAGGGACGACTTGCTTGAATTTTATTAGACAGTGCTGGAATGCCTAATTTTGCTTCTAATTTGTCTAACTCGGAGAGAATAGCCGTGTTAATGTTGATTTGCTTACCACTACTGTGATTGTGAGCAGCCGTTTCTGTGGTACTTGCAGGGGAAGAAGCTGCGGTCGAGGGACTCGCTGCTGGGGATGCGGTGTTGTCGGTGGTTGGGGCATTCCCACAGCTGGTGAGAGCGATTAAACCAGCGATCGCCACGGTATAAGATAAAGACCGAAAAGAAGGCATCATTGAAGAGTTTTGAGACATTTTTTTATTCAGATTCCGGGGTTTATTATCTAGTAGTTGCAAAACTATATCAACTACTTTTTGCGAAAATTTCTACTAAGCGGAACCCATTACTTCAAACTGACCCATACAACCGTGTTCTGCCATCTCATCCTGATGGGGATGAAACATATATTTCCCCGGGTACCGGAAGGAAAATTCTAAGATATGCCGCTCAGCGGTACCCATCGTGATGACATCTGTTTCTTCGCTGGGAGTTAGAGTACGCCCAGTGCGATACACCTGAAACATATTGGCGTGCAGGTGAAACGTCGCCGCTACATCGAACTCAATCATGTTCAGAACGTATAGGCGAATCAGTTGATTCTGGTAAATCGGGATCGGGTGCATCATGTAATAGTC
>NZ_JACJOQ010000048.1:0-7602 GCF_014695635.1 Coleofasciculus sp. FACHB-712
AGCGTCACAATCGCTCGGACAATGGGTAAACTTTCGCCACCGATGCCCATGCGGCTAACAAAAGAACGGTCAATCTTCAAGGTATTAATCGGAAAATGATACAACCGGCTTAAAGAAGAATAGCCGGTGCCGAAGTCATCAATCGATAGCTCAACACCCAAAACTCTCAAATATTCCAGCATCGCGATCGCATCTTCATTGTCTGCGATCGCGCTTTCGGTAATCTCTAGCTTTAAACTGTAGGGATCGCACTCGGTTTTGTGCAAAATCTGGTCGATCTTTTCAATTAAATCGGGTTGCAAAAACTGCCTGCCCGACAAATTGACGCTCATTGTCAGTCCTCGGTGGTTTGGAAATGCCGAATGCCAGCGTTGCAACTGGCTGCAAGCCTCGCGCAGCACCCACTCACCCATCGGCAGAATCAGTCCCGTTTCTTCCGCCACGGGGATAAACTCCGCTGGGGAAACTAAGCCGCGTGTGGGATGCTGCCAGCGCACCAGCGCCTCGAAGCCAGAAATTTGACCTGTTGCCAGCGATACTATCGGCTGATAGTGCAGCCGTAACTCCTGGCGTTCCAGAACGTGTCGCAGATCCGTTTCCATCTGCAATCGGGCAACTGCTTGGTGGTGCATGGTCTTGTTAAACACCGCATACCGCGCCCTCCCTAGTGCCTTTGCTCGATACATGGCAATGTCGGCATCGCGCAGGATGTCTTCTGCCTGGTCATAGCCCAGCATACTCAAAGCAATGCCAATACTGACGGTGCTGAATACTTCTTGCCCCTCAATCTGCAATGGTTTTCGCAGTTGCCTTTGCAATCGATTGGCAATGCGGGTGACTTGGCTCAGGTCTGGTAAATCTGCTAGGACGATGGCAAACTCGTCTCCACTCAACCGTGCCACCGTATCTTCTGGGCGCACCGATGCCTGTAGAATTTTAGCGATCGCTACCAGCAATTGATCTCCTGCTAGATGTCCCAGGCTATCGTTAATCACCTTAAATCGATCGACATCCAAAAACAGCACAGCAAATAAATAGTCCTGGCATTGATTCGCCCGTTCCAGGGTTTGCCGCAACCGATCCATAAAAAGCGCTCGGTTGGGCAAGCCTGTCAAAGCATCGTGATAGGCTGCATGGAATAATTGCGACTCTACTTGCTTGCGTTGAGTGATATCGCGTTGAATTGCTAGGTAATGAGTCGTCTCATCTTGTTCATTTTTGATGGGTTCGATGTGCCACTCGTTGTAAAACTCCGTGCCATCTTTGCGATAGTTAATCGCTTCGCCATAAAATACTTTCCCTTCGGACAGAGTTTGTCGCAGTCGGTCGAGGAGAGTCCGATCGGTTTTGGGTCCTTGCAAGATCCTCGGTGATTCACCGATGACTTCCTCTGGGGTGTAGCCGGTCATTCTCGTAAACGCGCGATTGACAAAGATGATTTCTGGGCCGGGAAAAGTTAAGTGAGTCGAAGTAATCGCGATCGCATCTTCCGCAAATTCAACCGCCGCTGCCAGTTGCCGTAACCTTTCCTCTGTACGCTGGCGTTCTGTAATGTTAATCGCCACACCCACTAAACCAACCACTTGACCTGTTTGATTTTGCAGCGGGGTGGTGCGGTTTTCGTACACCACATCGCCTATCTGGACAATCCAGGTTACTTCTTTTCCAGCTAAAACGTTGCGAATATTCGCTAAGATTTCAGGCCGGTCTTTGTAAAGGTCAAAAATCGACTGCCCGATTACCTCACCGGCTTTCAGTCCGAGAGCCTCCAGTCCCTTGCCCTCAGAAAGCGTAAAAATGCCATTGCTATCTAGGGCATACAAAATAATTGGTGCATTTCCAACACTGGCGCGTAGCAGCTGTTCATTACCTAATCCCAAGGAACTGAGGCAATGCTGTGGCGATATACCCAGACTGGAACCGTCACCGTTCCTAGCAGTGTCGATCCTTTCGCATCGCATCGTCCTTATCCTGTGGGACTGGGATATTGGTTTCAGCTCCATCGGCTCCATATTTTTCCGGCTAGGATTTCCTGATAATTCTTTATTATTTCTTAAGATTTCCCTCTTGGGATCGTCTGCCACTCATCAGCGTATACCTAACTACTGATTACGCAACCTGGGAGGGAGCCATCGGGAGTGGGGTTGCAGAGGCGGTAGATTGCTGAAGTGGAATTTCTAGAACAAACTCTGTCCCTTGTCCGGGCGTTGACAGACACTTTAGTTGACCTCCGTGACGCTCCACCACCACTTGGTAGCTAATGGACAGCCCCAGCCCAGTCCCTTCTCCTACAGGTTTAGTCGTAAAAAAGGGGTCAAAGATTCGTTTTTGGACTGCTTCTGGAATGCCGCAACCATTATCTGCAATCCGGATAATTACTTGATTTTGGTTGTTCGCTGTTGTGCAAATCCGAATTGTCGGTAAAGGGGAATTGGCGATCGGGAATTGGCGATCGCTACTTTCTTCTCCATGATTCATCATCCATGAAGCCTGAACGTTTTCCCGTTCCAGAGCATCAATGGCGTTGCTCAGCAGATTCATAAAAACCTGATTTATCTGCCCTGCGTAGCATTCTACCTGGGGTAGGTTGCCGTATTCTTTGATAATCAGAATACCTGGTTTTCCTCCCTGTGGCTTCAATCGATGCTGCAAGATCAACAGGGTGCTGTCGATGCCTTCATGCAAATCCACCGGCTTTTTCTGGCTCTCATCATGGCGGGAGAAATTCCGCAAGCTCAGGACAATCTGGCGGATGCGTTCCGCCCCCATTTGCATAGAATCCAATAGCCTTGGGAAATCTTCAACCAGAAACTCCCAATCCATTGCCTCGGCTTCTGTTTGAATTTCCGCTGCTGGATGAGGATAGTGGTGCTGGTAGAGGTTTAACAAATGCAGCAAATCTTGGGCATACTGCAAAGCCGGGGTCAAATTCCCATAGATGAAGGAGACGGGGTTATTAATTTCATGGGCGACACCCGCTACTAACTGCCCCAAACTGGACATTTTTTCGCTTTGGATCAACTGAGTTTGGGTTTTCCGCAGCCGATGCAGCGCTTGTTTAAGTTTGGTCGTTTTTTTCCTTAATTGTGCTTCTGATTTCTGTAATGCTTCCTCCGCTTGCTTGCGTTCGACGAGTTCGGCTTCCAGTTGCTCAAATAGCGTCGATTGCTGAATGGCGATCGCTAGTTGCACGCTAAGCTGTTTGAGCAATTCTACTTCCGATGCCTGCCATTGTCGGGTTTCGGTGCAGTTTTGGGCAACAAGCAGCCCCCATAATTGAGGGTTGGAAGACGAGTGAGGACTGAGGACTGAGGACTGAGGGTTGGAAGAGGACTGAGGACTGAGGACTGAGGACTGAGGAGTGGATGGGGGAGGAGGGCTGGTTGAGGTGTGAGGGTTGAGGAAGAGTCCTTTCACCTCCGTCTTGTTTTGGACAATCGGGACGACCAGATTGGCTTTTACCTGAAACTTCACTAGCCAATCAATCTGGCACTGACTGAGATTCGCCGTGTCGATATTCTCAATCGCTTGAACCTCGCCTTGTTGGTAAAGAGGCAGGTGATTTTCCCCAAAACATCTGCTATGGATCTGAGTTCCTAAACTCTTAGTCCAACCCGTGCCGACCGATTCTACAACCCCAACTCCACGCCCATCTGAATCGAAGCGGTAGATCGTTACCCGGTCGGTGTTGAGAAATTGCCGGACTTGCGATACAGCCGTTTTCAGGACTTCTTCCAGGTTCAGAGACTGGCGGATGCGCTGATTCATGTTTCTGAGCAGCCGTTCTCCAGTCGCTTGCTTCCATAAGGCTGTTTCTACCTGTTTGCGACCTGTAATATCCATCACCGTCCCAGTAACCCGTGCCGGTGTATTGGTTGGGTCGCAAAATAGGGTACCCGTAACGGCAACCCACCGAACTGCACCATCCGGGCAAAGGAGACGATGTTCGAGGCTAAAGAGACGACCTGCCAAGTTTTCTGTCCTGGATGCTTCTACAATCTGCGCGATCGCGTGACGGAAGCGATCGCAGTCCTCCAGATGAATACACTTTAAATAAGCTTCATAAGTGCTACCAAAGGAACCAGGTGGGAAACCTAATAAAGATTCCGCATTTGCCGACCAGGTTAGCTGACCCGTCTGCCTCTCCCACTCCCAAACTCCCATACTGGCAGCATTCAGAGCAAGCCCCAGCCTGGTTTCGCTTTGTTGTAACGCCGCTTGTGACTGTTGTTCAGCGAGCTGGCGCTCGGTAATATCTGTATGAAAAACCAGAAACTGAGTCAGTTCACCAGTGGCGTCCCAGACAGGAGCAACAATTAGCTCATTCCAAAAAGGCGTGCCATCTTTGCGATAATTCTTTAACACTACCTGGCACTCTTGCCCTAACTGCAAGGCTTGGTGAATTTGCTCAATCGCATCCTGGTCAGTATCGATTCCTTGCAAAAAAAAGCAGTTGCGTCCGATGACTTCTGGTGAAGCATAGCCCGTTATCTTCTCAAAAGCCGGATTGCAATAGGCTATAGAAGGATTGGGGGTACGAGCATCCACAATCACAAGACCCACAGGCATGGTTGCGAGGATGCGATCGCATAACCCTCCTGCTTCCCCGTGCCGATCGAGAGTGTGAAACTTCTTGCCTACCTTGCCTTGCTGGCTTGCCATTGCAGTTGCAGCTCTCAGAAGTAATTAGTAGCGAATGTTAAGCCTCGATTTCTTACCGTACACGAATCTTAACTTCTCTCTAATATACCTAATGGCGTATTTCTCCGGTGTGATGCATTATACAAATTTCAGTGCTATATAGTCTGAGTTTCTACCTGAGGTGGTCGGAAGAGATTAATCTCTATGCGCCAGATAATTTAAAAAACATTGGTCTAGTTCCTAACGACGACCGTGGCGCTGTTCTAAAATCTTCTGTTTTACAAACTTCTCTCAAGTCCCGATCCAGATGACAGCGATTCCAGCCACCGCTTTATCACTGACTGAATCTACACTTTAAGCGGCATCCACATTGCCCCCAGTCAGTACCGGGTTAAGTCAGTACTGGGTTAGTTGGGTGATTTATTATGCCCGATCTCATTTTGCATTCGGCGATTGTCGCCGACATTGAATGCAGGTTCTAGGTGGACACTAGTGCCTGAAAATACGGTAATTTCCTACGGTAAATCTTTGTTCGCAGTCTATTGAGCTTGTGTATCGGGTTGCTCGGTCATAGGACTGTGCCTGATTCATACTGCCTTCTCGGCGAAAGACCCAACTGATAAATTTATCTAAATTCTCAAACTCAAATAAGAATCTCAAATAAGAATAAAGGGGTGCGCTCATTTAAGCAAATAACGACTCGCTATTCGCAATTTAAAATTGTCCGCACCCCGCAAAAATTACGGTGATTAAATTTCAGCATAGCGATTTACTGGTAAGTAAACCTATGACTTTGGAGCGAAT
This sequence comes from Coleofasciculus sp. FACHB-712, assembly GCF_014695635.1. Lineage (NCBI taxonomy): Bacteria > Bacillati > Cyanobacteriota > Cyanophyceae > Coleofasciculales > Coleofasciculaceae > Coleofasciculus > Coleofasciculus sp. FACHB-712. Next base: position 5,446 of record NZ_JACJOQ010000048.1, read on the forward strand.
TAAAAACAAATAGATATATCACCTAGGAGCGAAGCAGACCGTTAGAGGGAATACATAGGCTTAAAGTCAAGACTTAGACTCTAGCGCTGAGTTGTTAGGGAAAGCAAAAGGAGGGGAAAATGACGCATCACGGCAATCATGACGATGAGATCATCACGGGAACCGCAGACGAACACTACAACCTGATCAGCGTGCTATACCATGCCCTAGAGGGTGCCAGTACCTACGAAATTTATATTCAGGATGCTGAGGAAGCTGGAGATGATGAACTCGTAGAGTTCTTCCAGCAACTAGAAGAAGAAGAATCTCAACGCGCCGAACGGGCGAAAGAATTGCTTGCCAAGCGGATTGCTCCGCAGGGGGCAGTTGCTAGATAGCGATCGCAAAAGCTAGCTCAGGTTTATTTCCCCCTTTAAATTCTTGAGAGAATTCGTGGTTGAAGCAGCCACGAATTCCCTAGTTTGCATGAGTAAAAAGCGTGCAAATTAAAATAGCGTGCAATTACGGCGCGAACTTCATGGAGTAAGGAGCGTACTTTTTTTAGAAAGATTCAACGCTTTGGCAAGTCATTAAGAGAGCGAAGCGTGAAAGTTGGAAAGATTTAAGAGGTCAATAGTGAAATACGAGCAGTTCATTAAACAGGTTCAAAGCGTTGCCCAACTGAGCCACCGTCAGGAAGCAGAACGTGCCACTCGTGCCACGCTGGAAACACTGAAAGAACGCATCGTTGGAGACGAGGCAAAAGACCTAGCTTCACAACTGCCAGCAGAACTACAAGAGTGTCTGCGTGGGCGAGAGGGCGAAAACGGTCAATTTTTCTCGCTGCAAGAGTTTTACCAGCGCGTCAGCGAAAAAGAGGGAACCGATCCTAGCGATGCTGCAACTCATGTTCGAGCGGTGTTCGCAGTGCTGCAAAAAGCCGTAACGCCTGGTGAGTTTGCAGATGTCCGCGCTAATTTTTCAGAAGATGACGCAGAGCTATTTCTTACCGGAACCTCATTGAGTGAAGTTCCCAGTTCGTAAGGATTTTAAAGGTAAAACTCCAAAGGAGTTTTACTTTTTCTCGCGAGCGCTCAAAATTTTTTTCTTGCAAAATTTTCATAAAAAAGGAGATTCCATGACACAGCAAAATAATAACGGCAGCAAGAAGCGAGTTGCCATCCTAATCGAAAATGGGGTTGAAGATTCTGAATTTCAAGTCCCTTATAAAGCCTTGCAAATGGCGGGAATGGAGGTCGTTGTCCTCGGTTCTCGGATGAACGAGAATTATGTCGGTAAACAAGGCAAATTGTCCCAGAAACCGGATGGCACCACGACGGAAGCCGTGGCTCTCGATTTCGATGCAGTCATTATCCCCGGCGGCATCGCTCCGGATATGATGCGGACGAACCCCAACACCGTCAACTTTGTAAAAGACGCATTCGAGCATGGGAAATTGGTGGCTGCCGTTTGCCACGGACCACAAGTTCTGATTGAAGCTGATTTGCTCAGAGGTAAGCAAGCGACGGGCTTCTTCTCTATCCGCACAGACATTATCAATGCCGGTGCCCATTATGTGGATGAGCCGGTCGTGGTTGACGGCAACCTGATCACCTCGCGTCAACCGGGTGATTTGGCAATTTTTACCACTGCAATTCTCAGCCGTCTCGGTTACGGTGGCAAAGAAGCTGCATTACCCCATGAAAGCGATATCACCGCTGAATGGTGGAAACTGGCTGATTCTTGGGGCGGTTCCACCAAGGGCGATATTGCCAAAGGTTTGAATACGGCGCTGGCTGGCGAACGTTATTCGCAAGAAGCGTTTGGGCAGTATGCCGAGAAAAGCACAGATGCAGAATTGACCTCGATGCTGCAAGACATGATCAAAAATAAGCAGCATCACATTCAAATGCTGGAAGAACGGCTGAATGCTCTGGGAGAAAGCCCCTCGATTCCGGCACAAGCTGCTGATAAATATGCCAAGTTCAAAGCTTCTCTGCAAGGCAGTGACGACACCGATCTTTTGCGTCGCAGCATGGGCGACTTGCAAACCGGCGTTGTCGATATTAACAACTTGCGGATGAAATTTACCGATCCGATTACTACCGCCATTCTCACCGAGATTGAAGTGGATTTGTCGAAGTACGAACAGTGTTTGGCGGCACTTTATAAATCTCG
>NZ_JACJOQ010000480.1:0-9277 GCF_014695635.1 Coleofasciculus sp. FACHB-712
GCTATCTATCCCATGACTCCATCTTCCTCCACCACTCCAACTGCACCTACGGCTGCCCATATCGTCACGAAAACTTGGACTTGGCAAGGTTTTCCCATCTGCTACCAGACTCAGGGAACTCAAGGGCCAGCGGTTGTGCTGGTACATGGATTTGGGGCATCTTGGGGGCACTGGCGCAAAAACATCCCGGTGTTGGCTCAAAATTGCCGCGTCTATGCCATTGACTTAATTGGCTTTGGTGGTTCCGCGAAACCCACCCCAGGGGGCAAGATTTCCTACACCTTTGAAACTTGGGGACAGCAACTCGCTGATTTTTGCCGCGAGGTGGTAGGAAGCCCCGTTTTTTTAGTCGGAAATTCCATTGGCTGTATTGTGGCAATGCAAGCAGCAGTCGATCACCCAGATATTGTCTTGGGAACTGCCCTCATTAACTGCTCTCTGCGGCTGCTGCACGACCGCAAACGCGCCCAGTTGCCCTGGTATCGCAGCTTTGGGGCACCTATCGTTCAACGACTGCTGGCAGTTAAGTGGATTGGCAAATTCTTCTTTAGCCAACTTGCCAAGCCGAAGGTGGTAAGAAAGGTTCTCCTGCAAGCCTACAAGCATCCGGAAGCGGTGACAGACGAACTGGTGGATATGCTCATGGCACCCGCGTTTGATGAGGGGGCTGTGGACGTTTTTGTAGCCTTTACCCGCTATTCTCAAGGGCCCCTGCCGGAAGACCTGCTGCCCCTTTTGCCCTGCCCGACAATCATACTCTGGGGAACGGAAGATCCTTGGGAACCCATAGAACTGGGGCGAGAGTTTGCCAATTACCCCAAAATTGAGAAGTTTATTCCCATCGAAGGTGTCGGTCATTGTCCCCAAGATGAAGCGCCTGAGTTAGTTAACCCGATTTTGCAGGATTGGATATTGCAGCATTCAGCCACATTAACCACAGAATTGACTTCTCTCAAGGAGACTTGACAGAGAAAGACCAGCGATATGATTTCGTTTTGCCATCTAGAATCCGAAAACGAACTTCAGCGCGATGAGTCCCTGACTCAGAGAAATTGGGAGTGTAACGTATTTCGAGGTGGCTAATAGGCCAGTCGCGGGTGTTGCCAATTTGAGACTGGCTTGTAACATCTACCCCATCAACAAACAACTGCACCGATCTAGGATCGGCCTGTTCCCCTAATCTAAAGCTCAATGCAGCCGCGACATACTGCACATAAGTCTGTGTTGACTCTTCAGGGGGAAACACCTTCAACAGCTGGGCAGGTCGAGGCGCTGAAGAGGCCATCAACAGAAGACTCAATAAGGTTCCTGAAAGCTGATTCATCGGAAAACTACCTGGAACGACACAAGTCGAGGATGGCACAAAACTCTAAAAGTAGCCTTGTAAAAAGGGGCTGAAAAATTTACCGACCCGCAGACTCTAGAATCATCTGAAAATACTTAGAAGTGCTGGAATTGTGGCATCAGTGCTGCACCTTTATCAACTTAATAGTGCGCCCATATTTTTCGCAATGGACATCCCAGTGTTTGCTCTAGCAAGTGAAGCTGGCTCTTGTCAAGGTCAGTGTTAGGGTGGCGTGCTTCTAAGATAAAACGAGCGAAACCAGCGGGACACTCATACCGCAAGTCATTTAACGAACAGACAATACCGCAACAAGGCACGATAACCATCAGATCGTTGAATCTTGTGCCGTATGCGGTGTCCATAGCTTGTTGCCACCAGAGAGTTTCCAGGTGGGATAAACAGACAGGACATAAGATTTGTTCCAAGTTGCTGCCTGGGTCAACAAATTCCACGTCATCTGTGACTCTGAGATACACCCGATCTGCTTGCGGGACAAAAGACTTGAGCAATTGCAAGGTCATTTGTTGCGCTGCGGTATTGGGTACAAGCTGTGGAGCCGTTGGAATCAATCTCAGGAAGTCAACAGACATCTAAGCGATCGCCCCTCGGCACTTCTAAGCAGCCACTAATACTACAAAAATCCCCTGTTTGGGAATTGGTAGCTGAGAAAAAGTTTTAAGTTTTGAATTTTAAATTAAAGAACTCTCTTCAACTCAAAACTCAAAACTCTCATTACCAATCACCCATTTAAAAAGAGTCCCGACTAGCACTCCGCTTAAGCCAGTCCTGACCCAGCTGAATCGTCACATCCGAAACCAGGTTGCCAGTGCTTTCAACCCGCACTTCCCCGAATCCCAGCGAACGGTAGATGGCTTTGGCACTATTTCCATCTCCCTGTTGAGCCACTACGTGCGTTACCCGCAACGGTTCGGGCCACGGGTCGTCAACGTAGACGTTTCGGTAGCCAGCATTCCTTAGCGTGTTGATTAAAGATTGGACAGCCTTCATATCACCTGTACTATCTTGAATCGCTACCCGGATATAGGCTGGGTCAGTTGCTTCACCACCGTCCAATCCCTGGTCAAAATGCTGCGCCATCATCGTCTGGATGCGGCGGCGATTTGGCACCCAGTAACTTACCTCATGATGCCCACTGCCACTAAAGTCACCCGGTACCATTAACATTTGCACTTGGGAACGGTCGGTCTTGACACCATAGCCAACCAGGGCTAGTAACTCCTCAACCGTTAAGTTGGTGTCAATATGCGACTGAATAACCGAAAGAATCTTCGGCATTCTCGCTAAAGTGGTTGGATTCAGTGCTTGTTCCATCAGTGCCCGCATTACCATTTGCTGCCGCTGAATCCGACCGATGTCGCCATACTTGTCATAGCGGAAGCGCAGCAATTGCAGCACTTGATTGCCATTGAGATGTTGTTTTCCTGCTTTCAGGTTGATGTACAGGTGCTGGCTATCATCTCGATATTTCATATCCCTGGGGACATAGACGGTAACGCCACCCAAGGCGTCCACCAGCTTTTCTACCCCCTGAACGTTAATTCGGATGTAGCGATCGATTCCCACGCCGCTGAGGAGTTCGCTGGTTGCCTTAGCACTGAGGGCTGGCCCCCCCTCAAGATTCGCTGCATTAATCTTGGTAACGCCGACGCCCTCCACAAAGGTGCGGGTATCCCGTGGGATTGATAAAGCCGCGATTTTTTGCGCCTCCGGGTCAAACCGCAGCAAGAGCATGGTATCTGATAGACCCTCGAAGGAGTTTACCAGGGCGTGGTATCCCAGATTTTTCGTTTCAGGAGGAGGGTTATCCAGGTCGGAGGAGATGACCTTGATTCCCATGACTAAGATATTTACCGGGCGGGTCAGTTCTGGCAATCGCATACTGGTGCGGGAAATGCGATCGCCATCAAACACCGCAGCTTCTTCCGGACTTAGCTGGCTTTGCAGCAAAGGCGTACTGGAAAAAGACACGGCTAACAAAGCTCCCGCAGTTGCTGACAGCATTGCCACCCCAGTCAAGCCCAACCCAAGCCAAAGCCAGTTCACCTGGTTTCGTTTTTGAACAGGCCTTTTCTTGATGGGTTGATTGGATGTTTGCCCCCACGGGCGTTTTTCAGGAATTTTTCGGGCTGACACTGGCTTCCTCACACACGCAAAAAAGATAACACGAATTTGTGTTCAAGGTAGGGGCGCGGAATCTGGCAATCTGGAGCTGGGACGTTTATTTCTCACAAAATCCGTCCTTAAGAAGGATTGCACTAGAACACTCATAGCAGTTTTTCTACCGATTTACTGCAAAATCAGGCAAACACTGGCAAGAGTTTAACCTCATTTCGATAGAGATGCGTAGGCTAGAGGGAGAACCAGCTATCAAGTGCATAGGCCGAATCTTCATTCAACCTTCCCCATTCCTTACTTTTGTTCAAGGAAAGCATCCGGATACAAATGGGTTGCACTGGTAACTCCGGTTGCTTTCTTTAAAAAAATACTGTGCGCCTACAACCTCTCTTGCCTCGTCCCAAGCTGAGGCGAACCAATACACGCTCGTTTAGGACAAGTGTTTGCGAACGGCTCCCTCCGCAAGCCCGCTAACACCCGGAATACGTACAGACTTCCGTTGCCACAGACGCACCATCAACCATAAGCTGACCAAAAAATAACCCGATGTCAATAGACCATTGATAAATAACAAACGCAGGGTTAAAGTTTCTGAAGCTTGTGCAACTCCAGCCCCCAATAAACCGTATGCCAACAGCCAACCGAGAGCCAGCGTCACTGACAGCCTACTCACGGTTTGTTGTTGCCGGTTGCTATCACGTCGGTATAACGTCCAGAGGGCCGGGAAAAAGCCAACTACAGGAATCAAATAGATAAACAGTTGGTAAAGTGGGGTTTCCAACCTGTCCCTCTTGATGTCTTGATTTTCAAACGGGTCAATGTCTTTCATTTTGGTTCCACAATAGACCCCATAAATAGAACGGTTCCAGTTTGATTATCTCGAATACAAGCGAAAAACGGGCGGTTAACAATCATCTCGAAGGGTTCCTCTGGCATCGGTGCAGATGTTGTCATTACTCCGACGGCAGTGACTGCGGCTGCTTCGGTTCCTGCTTCGTTCACTTCCACAAAGGTTTTGTGCTTGACTTGATTGAGCTGGAGTGGGATAGAACTCATCTGAGTAAAATTAGCATTTGAGTCGAAAGCTACTTCCATACCCAGCGCTTTGAGAGCGTCGTTGAGTTCTATGTCGTAGTCCATTTTGAAGCGAGGCATCTGGATGAATCCCGGTTTCGTTTTGAATTGAGTCATCCATTCCTCCCAGTTTTCAGTATTTAGCTGCTGGTAAAAATTTGTAAGTTTAAAATTTTCTTTTGGCAGAAAAACATATAAGCTAAGTTTTCCTTTTCCGTAGGGTAGACTAATGGCTTGAAACTGGTCGTTTTCGTAGTATTTATATTTATCCCTTTGAGACATCATTGGGTGTTGTTTCTGAGTTCCATCGGAAAGGTAGAACGGTTCAGTTGTTGTTTGCTTCTGGTCAAATTTCTTTGTCCAAGTCCCTTTGAAGTAAAGAGCGTTGATCAAAAATAACACTTGATCGGGTGGAATTTCGTTGACGATTGAATTGATTTTACCGCGAGTATTTTGTTTTACCCAGTTATTAATGTCAGATATAGCGCTGGTTTTTCTAAAGTCTAGTTCTGCAATTTGCGCCTGATAAAATTGGCGATTTTTTTGAAGAAAATCTGGGTTAAAAGAGACGCCTTTCTTTGCCCAAAGAGAGTTGGCAATGGTGAGCTGCACTTGGGGGTCTGGATTTTCTAAGAGCGCTTTCAAGGCGTCATTGGATTGATTGACTTCTTGTAGGCTTAATCCTTGCAATTCCAAGGTTTTTGCCATTGCTTGTTGAGTATCGCCGCTAGCACCGTTGTAGGTCATCGAGAGTGCGATCGCTACACTAGAAGGCGACACAAAAATATTCTTGCCGCTGTCCTTTTTTAAAATTTCCTGGAATAGTTTGAACCCAAATTTTGTATTCGCCGCAACCAGTCTCGAATCCACGGTTTTCTTCTGGCGCTGACTGATGGTAGGAGAGGTTCCAGGCTGCCTGGGTTCGCCCATTGCAGCCTGCGGATTTTTGACCATCGACCATCCCAGTAAACCGAATAGGATGATACTGACTGATGCGATCGCTACCATTAAACTGAACATTGGTCGCTTCATATAGCTGTTTATATTGCCGTAACATTCCTTTTCTAGAATGACGGCTAACAGCCAGGGACGTTCCACTGGTTACGGTTTTGGCAACTGATACCAATTTACTATTTTGATGTCACATTTGCGATCCCCCAACCCCCCTTCAAAAGGGGGGCAATAGACGTATTTGTGGCAGACATAAAGTGAAATGGTATGAACTGGATCGAAGAAGGTTTAAGGAGCGTGTCTATAGAAGGCGCGATATTTTGTTAAACGCACCCCTATATTCTTCAATCTCAAATCGCGATTCTATGTTTAATTTTTCCCTTTGAGTAGCTCTTTCGCCGGTACCGTCCACCAAGCTAAGGCATAGGCTTGAGTATTTTCATTGAATTTCTGACGATAGTGGACGCGAATTTTGTAGCGACCCGTGGCAGGAATTTCCTGAAAAATGTGTTCTACACTATCAACATCGCTTTCCGAAGACCAGATACTCTTGCTGATATCATTATCTTCGGCTCGCATCAGGTAGATATCGAGATTGTTTAAGCCGCGATCGCTAAAACTTTCCCCAACATCAAACTGCTTGTTGTTATTTTGATCTTGTAACTCCACGCGCCTATCCCAGGCGAGCGTAATCGAGGCAAAACTCCCTTGCTGCAATGGTTGGTTCAAGACATAATCCTGAAATGCAGACTCCTTCACTGTGCGGTAATCCCAACCGACCAACGGCACCGGCTTTTCAGAATTCCACTGACCGGGACTAAATTGCTGGTAAGCCCGAAAAGTATTCATCTGTCCGGTACCCATTTGGAAGTCTAATGGGATTTTCCGGTCTTTGTAAGCATCGGAGGCTAACCAGTCGCGGTTATCTTTAGTCAAAATTGTGCGACTCATCGCTTGGCGCAGTCCATCGCCAGTGTCTTTGATTTTTTCTGCGGAGTTCAGCAGCACAGCTTTCATAACTTCATGACGACGGGCGTCTGGAGTCCAGTTGGGCTGTTGTGTTCGCAGTTGGCGATCGCTATATTCTTGTAATAACGCGACAGATGCGGTGACATGGGGAGCCGCAAAACTCGTTCCCGTAACCCGACTTTCCTTACCCTTAATATCTAATACCTCGATCTGGCTACCGGGTGCTACTAAACTAATCGAGCGACGGGGGCCAACATTAATTTCCCGGTCAAGCAGACGCTTCGCAATCCCGATAGGCGCAGCGCTCAAGTTGGCAAAATCTACTTTCGTAAAAATTCCCTCGCGGCGCGTTGTGTAAGCAACATTGACGCCATTATAGTTATCGGTGGGAATCGGAATCCCGCCAGTCCCTTGATTCCCCGCTACTACATAAAGCGAGTCGTGGACGCGAGCAGACCAGTCAATACACTGGGTTAACAGAGCGTTGCCATCCAGAATCGGGTTCGGTCGAGAATCTCGCTCCAGAGACTCTCCAAAACTAAAGTTAATTGCCCGAACATCGCCCCCGTTTTGCATCGCCACATACTGCGTGGATAAGCACTCTTCCGGTTGACCTGTTTTTTGCGGTGCGCCAACCGCTGAAGCATAAAGTCGTGCCTGCGGTGCCACGCCTGGTAAACCTTTATCCGAGCTAATCATCACGCTTGCTACCATTGCTGCGTGCCCATCAACATTACTATCTGCTTTGGCTGGGGCATCTCGATAAAAGACTCGGATCAAGGAGAAAGCTCGATTCCGGGAAACCGCTTTATCCAAACCAAATTGTCCCGGTCTTCCAATCTCCACTTGACCGATAGCAATCTTACGACCCAATAAGTTATAAGGAGCAGCGTGTAGCCTTTGAGCATCAATGCCCGCTTCTCCTAGTGATGAGGTTTCGTTAGCCAGAGAGGAAGGAGCGGTTAACGCGGTAATTCCCAGCCCCCAAACAAGCCATGTTAGTTTTTTAAAAATCTGCTGGTGAGCCACGCAAGCTTCTCCACTGAAGTTTTGAAGGTTGAAGGTTGAAGGTTGAAAATCTTAGTTTCAAGGTTGAAGGTTAGAGATTGAAGGTTAAATTCACACTTCATCGTTCATACTTCATACTTTTTTAAGGCTTGCCACGTCTTTTGTTAAACTGAATACCAGACGAGGACGCAAGAGAGTATAAATAACCATGACCCAAACGCCATCCCAGAAGCCGATTGTTATCGCTCCATCAATCCTATCAGCTGACTTCAGTCGATTGGGAGAGGAAATTCAGGCGGTGGATGCCGCCGGTGCAGATTGGATTCACGTTGATGTGATGGATGGTCGCTTTGTTCCGAATATTACAATTGGTCCGCTGATTGTAGAAGCGATTCGTCCTGTTACCCAAAAGCCACTGGATGTCCACTTGATGATTGTGGAACCAGAAAAGTATGTCGCAGATTTTGCGAAGGCGGGGGCAGATCATATCTACGTTCATGCGGAACACAACGCTTCACCGCATCTGCACCGGACTTTAGGACAAATCAAGGAACTGGGTAAAAAGGCGGGTGTTGTTCTCAATCCTTCTACTCCTTTGGATTTGATTGAGTATGTGCTGGAGATTTGCGACCTGGTATTAATTATGAGCGTTAACCCCGGTTTCGGCGGTCAAAGTTTTATCCCAGAGATGGTGCCGAAAATCCGGAAGTTGCGTCAAATGTGCGATGAACGCGGTCTTGACCCTTGGATTGAAGTGGATGGCGGACTAAAAGTAGATAATACCTGGCAGGTTTTGGAAGCGGGAGCGAATGCAATTGTTGCTGGTTCTGCTGTGTTTAAGGCGAAGGATTATGCACAGGCAATTGAAGGGATTCGCAATAGTAAGCGTCCTTCACCAGAATTAGCGACTGTGTAGAAAGAATTTAATAATTTGCCTGTAGAGACGCGATGAATCGCATTCCTACTAGATGAAAAAAGCCTGCGATCGCGGGCTTTTTTTGTTATTAGGAGAAGCGTGCCAGAATAAGTACCAGCATTTGGCAATCGTGAAAGATGGTGTGGACAGATGGGCAAGCATTGTTTGGCGATCGCTATTTTATCGAAAAGAGGCTAGGCGAAGGCGGTATCGGCATTACCTATCTCGCCAGAAATAAACGCGGCGAACTGCGGGTAATTAAAACCCTGAGAGAACAAATTCTCAATCATCCCGCTTGGATACCGCGCCAAGCAAAACTACGGCAAGATTTCCGGGATGAAGCGCTGCGACTGGCTTTATGTCGCCACCCTCATGTTGTGCAGATAGAAAATGTCTTCGATGAGGGAAATCTGCCTTGCATAGCGATGGAATACATCGAAGGCGAAGACTTAGATCAGCGAGTCTTCCGAATCGGCGTACTATCGGAACCGGAAGCGCTGCAATACATCCGGCAAATTGGCGACGCTTTAACGGAGATTCACGAACGCGGCTTGCTGCATCGGGATCTCAAGCCCAATAACATCATGTTACGCGCTGGTAAATCAGAAGCCGTGCTGATTGATTTTGGCATTGCCAGAGAATTTATCCCCAATGCTATCCAGACGCATACAGAAAATCTTACTCCTGGCTACGCGCCACCCGAACAATATATCCCCAATGCCGAACGGGGAGAATATATTGATGTCTATGCTCTAGCCGCTACATTAGACCTCTTGCACGAATCAGCTAACCAGAGCTAGCTCAAAGTTGATGATGCCTGCGAGTAGATGCACTCGGCGCGTAAAGTGCCGCCGTCGATTCCGATAGCGCTCAGCCAA
>NZ_JACJOQ010000481.1:0-10939 GCF_014695635.1 Coleofasciculus sp. FACHB-712
TATATGCAACTGCTGTTGCTTGTCACTTGTCTGGAATGGCTGTGGCGCGAAAGAGAGGATTTTTTTATCGGTGCCAATCTCACGATTTATTTTAGTCGGCAACAACTGAGAAATCGTGATTTTCGGGGTCCCGATTTCTTCTTAGTCAAGCAAACTCAAAAACATCCTCGCAATGCTTGGGTGGTGTGGGAAGAAGATGGCAAGTATCCCAATTTGATTATCGAGTTGCTATCAACTTCTACCGCCACGACAGACCGCAGTTTGAAGAAAGACTTGTATCAAGACCGCTTCCGCACGCCGGAATATTTCTGGTTTTCCCCAGATACGCTGGAATTTCAAGGTTTTCGATTGATGGGAAATCAATATCAGGAAATTGCCCCAAATGAAAAGGGCTGGCGTTGGAGTGAGGAGCTAGGCTTGTATCTGGGCGTAGAACAGGGACAGCTACGCTACTTTACTCCAGAAGGCGATCGCGTACCGACCCCAGAAGAAGCCGCTCAACAGGCTCAAGTGCAAGCTCAGCAAGCTCAAGCGCAAGCTCAACAGGCTCAATCCCAACTAGAACAAGAACGACAACGCGCCGAACGATTGGCTGAACGACTGCGATCGCTCGGTATCGATCTAGAGTAAGCCATCGCTCTTACCCTATCTATCTATCTTTTGCTAGATGACGGCACAAAAACCGATAGAACTTGTGGAATCACCCGAAATCGGGCTGGCGTCTCCGTTGTTCTTTCCCCATCGGTATTAATTGGATAAGGTTTTCGAGTATATAACTCAATGTCTTTACCCTGGATGGTACGCACCCCCCTACCTATCGCAGATTTTCCCCGCAAAGCAGCAAATACCAACGGCAGGGTTTCCCACCAATGCTGAATTTCCAAACTATGCAGATCCAGCCTTTGGTCATCAATGGTGGCATCATCCGCAATCACTAAGCCACTGCCGTAATAGCGACCATTCCCCACCGTAATCTGCAAAGTTTTGACTTCGATAGACTGACCTTCCCAGTGGATATCAACCCAAAACGGTCGCACAGTCGAAATAACTTGCACTGCTGTAGCAATATAAGCAAAAACGCCCCAATGCCGCTTCAATCTTTTGGAGACTCTGCGGTTTACTTCTGCACTCAGTCCCAGACTGGCAATATTGAAAAAATACTGTCCGTTCACCCAGCCCAAGTCAATCCGTTGAATTTGACCATTGGCAATGATTTGACAAGCTTCTGGCAGCGACTGGGGAATATTTAGGGTTCTTGCCAGATTATTGGCGGTGCCTAAAGGCAAAATTGCCAAAGGTAAGTCAGTATCTAGCAATCCTTCGACTGCTGCATTGACACTGCCATCTCCACCCCCAATGATGACCAAATCAACCTGTTGGCAGTGTTTCCGAATAAGTTCAGAAAACTGCTTGGGATTTTCACTCTTTTCCTCTACTAGTTCAAAACCCAGTTGTTGCAATTGTTCAACTGCTTGCCGTCTGGCGTCTTGACCTCGTCGAGCATTCGGATTCACTAATAGCAATGCCCGCTGACTCATTTGCATTGTTTTGAGGGAAATCGGTCATTGGTATAAAGAAATTACCCCAATCCTCCCAGCCTCAAGTATATGCTTCCGATTGCAGCCTGCGATACTGTCTAGTTGTGTTGCAAAGGAGCTTCCAATCGCTCTTAGGGGATGCGACGGTAGTAATTTCCGTACAAAACTTGTCAAAACACTTGCCAGAACACCCTAATATACGCTACAAGGATAAAGGATTGCTTCCCTAGCGCATAGAATTCTACGCATTAAATCTCAGAAGCGGGAAGCTTTTTTACTTCGTAGTATTTACAAAACTGATTTCTAGACCCTATGACTCAGCAAGTAATTCACCCAATGGTGAAAATGCAGCGTCAAATGCATTCACTTGTAACATCGAATATTATCAAGCCCACAGATAAACTCTGGAAAATCGCTCTCCTCTATGGAGATGAGTGGTCTTACTGGAAAAAAGAACTGTTGGAATTTGGATTTACCATGCAAGATCCAGTCAGCGAACTGCTGGCGGTTGAAGCTTGGGAAGACGAGGATTAAAGGCAGGCGGTTAAAGCTTGGGAAAGTTCCCATGCTGATTGATAGCGATCGCTCGGTCGGGGTTCTGTCACTTTCTCTATCACTATCCGCAGTTGGGGTGTAATTGTCGGCATCCCTTCGACATTGAATCTGTAACCCATCCCCTTTCGTTTATAAAACTTTTGGGGGCTTTCACCACCCAATAGAAAAATTAGGGTCGGCCCGATTGCATATAAATCTGATTGTGTCACTGGCTGACCCCGATCTTGTTCTGGGGCGCTATAATCTGGGGCACCAATGCGTGTGCCTGGTGGCGTGCCAATTTCTTTGACTGCCCCGAAATCCAAAACAACCACCTGATTGTCCCGAAAGCGCACCATCAAATTTGCCGGTTTAATGTCCCGGTGAATGAGGGGCGGATCTTGACTGTGGATATAGCCCAAGATGTCACAGGCTTGAATCATCCACTCAATCGCCTGTTTAAGATGTACTGGCCCCTTTAGATAGATGCGCTTTTCTAAATCCTCGCCTTGGATCAGCTCCATTGCCAGGTATTTCTTGCCAGCCTCTACAAAAAAGTCATAATACTGCGGAATCCCTGAATGATGCAGTGTCTTGAGGGTACGAGCTTCTCGTTCAAAGAGTTCTCTGGCTTTAGAATTTTGTGCCATATCGGCATTCATTTCCTTTAACACCACGAGAGCCTCCCCGCGCAAACGTTCAGGGTCCCAGGCAAGGTAAGTGGTGCCCATTCCTCCTTGTCCTAGCGTCCGCAACACCTGATACTGACGGATGTGGCGATGTATCTTTACTAGAGGTTGCCCGCAGTGGATGCAGAACAAATTCCCCGGCGGATTTCCGGCGTGAGAACAAGCTGCTTCAGAACTGACTGCTGGCTGTGGGATTGGAATACTGCGTGCCCTTTCTCCGGACTTCTGAGAGAGGGTTGCTGGCTCTTCTGTGCTACTGAGTTGAAATTTCAGTACCGGGCCTCCTCGCGCCAGTTGAATGAGGGAATCATCTGATACCATCCCCTGAGAAATCAGGATGCCATTGACAAAGGTGCCGTTCGTGCCTTGATTGACCAACAACCATTGGACGGATGGGGTGCCTCCGTTGCTACTAGATGAGTTGCCTACTCTCCGAAGTTCTAGATGGTGCCTGGAAACCATGCCATCATTCAGAACTACGTCATTATCAGGGGCGCGACCAATCCGAATCGTGGAGGCTCTTTGGAAGTTCCACTGCTGCGGAGAGGTAGACGAGGGATCGAGAAGGGTCAGCGTAACCATAATAGTTTTGAGTTATTGGTTTTAAGTTTTGAGTTTTAAGTTTGAATTCAAAACTCAAAACTCAAAATTCAAAACTTTTAAAACATCTGATGTTGATCCAGGTTTGGTCGCACTTTCGCTCGGATAACCACCGCTGTGATGTTATCGTGACCGTTGTGCTGATTGGCGAGGTCAATGAGTTGCAAAAGACCCTGATCTAGGTTGGCTCTAGAACTTAAGAGAGGCAAAAGGTGAGTTTGCCAGTGAGTTTCTATGAGGTCGTTGTCTGATAAACCATCGGAACACAGAAGCAATAAAGTATCTTCATTGAGTTCCAAAAATTGGACATCAGGACGGACAAAATTCTCGTCTCGCGGTCCCAAAGCTTGGGTCAGCTGGTAAGCATCAGGTCGATCGTAGGCGATGGCAGGGTCTACCCCGCGCTGGATTTCCCGTTGACCCACTTCGTGGTCGATTGTAATTTGTTCTAAACCGCGTTTGCGGCTGAGACGATACAGGCGGCTATCCCCAACATGAGCGATCGCTACCTTCGTATCCTCAATCAAAACCATGACAAGGGTCGTCCCCATTCGTCCAGAGCCAGAGCGTTCTTGCTGTTGGTTGATATCAAAAATCGCTTTATTGGCTAAAAGCACTGCCTCTCGAATGCGGTCTTCTGTTGGTAAACGGTTTTGCCAATTGTCTTGGAAATAGCGCCTGACGGTGTCCACCGCCATCACACTTGCTACTTCGCCCCCAGCGTGTCCTCCCATTCCATCGCAGAGAATATACAGCCCCCGCGCTTGGACGGTTCGACCTAGTGGAGTTTCCTGCTTTTTAACTTCTGTGTTGATGCCGAAGTTGTCTTCATTGTGTTCGCGTTGCCGCCCGATATCCGTGGTACCCGCATCGTCGAGACTGAGCAACTGCATCGGTAGGATGATGGTAGGCATATCATCGCCCTCGCTGGTGTCAGGAACGCGATCTTCTGAGGTGAGGGGCGGCTGAATCCGAGTTTTTGAGGTTTGAGAATCTTCTTGTTCTTGAGCGATCGCTTGTAGCTGCGCTCTCAGCTCTAAGGGGGTTTGAATCTTGCCGCTTTGTAGGTTAACCAATAGTTGATCCAGAGAATCTAATTGCGATCGCCCTGATAGTTCAAATAATTTTTGCCACACTTGCCCCAAATTTTCGAGTGAGAGGGTTGCGTTGGCTGGCTCTTTATATAAGCGTTGCAAGCACAGTGTCTGATCTTCATCTACGCGCAGATTTGATAGCTCCAGCAGACTCTGACGCATTTGCCAGGGTTCTAGTGCTACCCACAATTTCGTCATTTCATCTAGCCAGTACAAAATCTGCAACAGCGGAATTTGAGCATCATTGTCCAAGTCATTAAGGAGAGGCCACTGGGAACGGTCTTCTAGCAGTACAACGGAAGTTCTGTCCTGCTGCCATGCATCGTGAATCGCTGGCAGAGTCGGGGACAACTTATTCTGTAAATCCAAATATGCTTGTGCAATATTGGGAATACTTTTGGCGGCTAAAGAATTTACATTCAGCGTCTGGTCAATAAAATTACGGTTTTTGACCGATTCCGCCGCAGAAGACATCGATTCTGAGTTACTTGCAGCATTCGCTGCTTCAGCACCTTGTAGCTGCTCCATAATGGCGGTCAGCGGAGCTTTTTGGAACGGCTGGCAATCCAAAACTCTCACCATCACCTCAGCGCTGTCCGAATTGGTCGGTAGGGAGTCTAGCAATTGATAACGCTGTTGAGGGTCTAAATATACAACCTGTGGCGTTAATTGAGTCTCCCCGCTACTGCTATTTTCAGGGGTTGTTTGTGTGGAAGTGTCCGCAGCCGAACTTGAGGCGGTTAATTCGTTCTCCGCCATTGGAGTCTGAGCATCTGTTGATGAAACAGATGCGGAGGGTGACATTGTAGAAGCTGAAGAATTTGCTGACAAAGTGTTTTCCTCTAGTGAAGAGGTTGCCTGCAACTCCCCGGCCCCTGAAGCGTTTGGCAAGGGTACAGTTGCCCCGTCCAGGTCAACTTCAACTGTAAGGTCTGCTGGCATTGTAGCTGCGTCTGAAGCCGCAGCCGGTGACGGCGGTGTTGTTTCAGCAGTCGGGGCGCTCTCTGCAACTTCCATATTTTCGCGAGAATCAGATGTTGCCGCTTCCTGCCCAAGCATGGGAGTGGCGGCTGCGGCGACTTGCGAGTTTAAATCTTTCGAGAGAATTGCCCACCACACCGTTCCCGTCGTGGCACTACATTTGGGACACTCTACGAGATTAAATGGCACTTGAGTTGTGCATTCAGGGCAAACTTTGTGGGTTAGGGAAGTTCCACATTTTTGACAAAACTTGTTGGTATTTGGATTTTCAAACTGACACTGGGGACAGACAAGCATGGCGGAACTTCCTCGATTCCCGTGTGGTGTTTTAACTTAAGGGAGACAAAGTAACTGCGATCTAGTTTGCCACGTCACAATCGAAGCTTCCAACTTCAACGGGTAGAAGTCTTAAGGTCAGCGTTAGCAGACGGGGATGCCATACGCACGTCTTGCACCCTCAATGATTCGTGCTACGTCTACATTACGCGATCGCTCAGTGGATAGCGATCGCAACTCATCACTACTGAATGCGGCTAGCATCAGTTTGACACAGCTTCTTTAATAGTTCTAACTCAATTGAAGTTAGATCGCGCCACTGTCCGGGTTCTAGACCCACAAGAGACAAGTGAGCGATCGCAACTCGCACCAGCCGCAGCGTCGGAAACCCTACCGCCGCCGTCATCCGTCGTACTTGCCGGTTCCGTCCCTCCGTCAAAGTCATTTCCACCCATGCTGTCGGCACATTCTTGCGAAAGCGAATCGGTGGATCGCGAGGTGGTAGTTGTGGTTCATCGGGTAACAACTGCACCAATGCCTTTCGCGTCCGGTAATCTTGAATGACTAAGCCTTCGCGCAAATGTCTCAGCGCCTCTTCATCCGGAATACGTTCCACCTGCACCCAGTAAGTCCGGGGATGTCCAAAGCGAGGATTGCTCAAGCGATGCTGCATTCGCCCGTCATTCGTCAACAGCAGCAATCCTTCACTATCCCAATCCAAACGACCGACTGGATAAACTGAGGGGACGAGAATGTAATCTTTCAGCGTGCTGCGTTTCTGTTCAGTTGGAGTGTTGTCCGTAAACTGAGTTAAGACGCCATAAGGCTTGTAAAAAATTAGATATCGGTACACGCTAATTTATGATTTCAAATTTAAGATTTTAAATTGTAATTTCCTTCAGTTAATTTTTATCCGAAAGCGCACGAAACCAAAGTTATTACTAGCGGTATTAGAAATACTACCTAAATTTACAATTATTGCACCGTCAGGATTACCTTGATTAGGACAGGCATTACCCGCAGCCAATGGAGCAAGAGATGAGAAAAATGTCCCTGCGTCAGCATCCGCTGCGTTAGTTAAAGAGGCAGTTATTCCTGCTCGATTCACCAAAATACCTGCACCAAGACCAAAACTATCAGAGATAAAAGTTGTTCCAGTAGGAATCGCATCGCAGAATCTGACATTATTGACTGGGCTACCACCATCAGATAGGAAATAAATCGTGTATTCCACCTCATCACCACTTATTAAAGGTGTATTTCCCCCTAGCTTTGGAACTCCCAATAACAGTTGAGCAAAGTTAGGAAAAGCTGTTTCATTGGGATCGGCAGGTTCGGCTGGGACAAAGTTAGCGTACTGCGTTGCATTTACTCTCGTGATTCTCTTCACCAACCGCAGACGCGCCGGACCACCAGCAGCTACTACTAGCTGTGTTGGGTCATTGTTGCCACCACCAGTGCCTTGATTTAAGTCTCCTGGCCCTGACACCGCATCGGTAGGATAGGAACTACCAGGAGGTAATGTCCCTCCATTTAATGTAGCAAGGGCCTGGTTGCTAATCGACGTTCCAGCAGCAGCTACCACTTTGGCGCGGAACTTGATTGTTACCCTACCCCCACCTGCACCAAGTTGCCCTGTGGCATTAGGATTGCTCAGATTAGTGTCTGTTGTACCGTTGAAATTAAGATTAGCTGTCACAGTTGTATTGTTGTTGGCAGCGGCAAAACCGTTAGTAGCTGTGAAAATATAACTGCCCGGTACGAAACTCAAACTGCTAGGCAAGGGGTCAATTACTAGAAAGTTACTAATTACGGTAGTGGAGTTATTGTTGGTGTAAGTAACGGTGTACTCTAATATGTCCCCGTTGGTGAGAGAGCCGCTGCCATCCGCGTCTACGGCTAAACGCACCGATTTGCTACCGGAGGGATTCAAGGGAGTAACAAAGTTGATAATCGTCGGGTCGGCATTACTATCATTAGGTTGGTTCACATTACCGCCAGAGGAGACACTTCCTGGAGTGCCGGGGTTGACGCCGGAACCAGGCTCAGTAGGATTAGTAGAGTCACTGGCATCTGTGAGGACGGGAGTACCAGCATCTCCCGTATAGTTGACGCTGCCTTGGTTAGCAACAGGACTGGCACTGTTAGGTAGAATCCGGGTGTTAAAGGTGAGGGTTGCTCTATTACCGGGGTTTAGCGTTCCCGGTTGGGTAAAGGTCACGGAATTGCCAGTGCCATTAAAGCTAGAGCTGGGCAAACTGGGGGAAAGCACAAAGCCTGAGTCAATAGTTACCGTGTTAGAACCATCTTGTAACACCTGTAACTGAGTAGGGATGGTGTCGCTAATTACTACTCCGGTGATTGCTGCTGTATTGCTGCTGGGATTCTCGACAATCATGGTGTATTGAATATCATCGCCAGATGTGAGCGTTCCAGTGTTGTCGTTGTCTCTCAAAAAGCGGACGGATTTGAACGTTATCGGACCGATATTAACCGTTGTGGGGTC
The DNA here is from genome assembly GCF_014695635.1 of Coleofasciculus sp. FACHB-712. Classification (NCBI taxonomy): domain Bacteria; kingdom Bacillati; phylum Cyanobacteriota; class Cyanophyceae; order Coleofasciculales; family Coleofasciculaceae; genus Coleofasciculus; species Coleofasciculus sp. FACHB-712. The sequence continues at coordinate 8,219 of NZ_JACJOQ010000481.1, forward strand.
ATTAGCTGTATTGTTGGCTTTATTAGGGTTATTAGGATCGTTCGGCTCGTCTCCAGGCGTGGTAACAGTAGCAGAGTTAGTAATATTTCCTGTCGCTGCACTGTCCACATTAACTCGCAGGACGATCGCTGGCAAATTTTCTCCTGGTGCTACGACGCCACCAGTATAAGTACAGCTAACAACTTGCCCTGACGCCGAACAGCTCCAATTGGTACCAGTAGCGGAGACAAAACTAAGCCCGGTAGCGAGTGTATCAGTTACTGTGACAGTGCCCGTCGTAGCACCAGATGTAGGCGAGTTTCTCACGCTCAAGGTATAAACTCCTTGCTTACCTACAATGAAGTTACCCGTGTGAGTTTTTTCAATGCTCAAATCGGGGGGAGGCTGAATAACTGTAGTATCCACACTGCTAGTGTTATTGCTCCCATTAGGGTTATTGGGATCGTTGGGGTCGTCTCCAGGCGTGCTAACGATGGCAGAGTTCGTCACCTTTGGAACTGCGGCGCTGTTGACGTTAACCGTTAACACGATATCTGGCAGCACTTCCCCTGGTTCAGCTACAAGGTTAGGGCTATAGGTGCAGGTAACAACTTGCCCAGATGCCGAACAGCTCCAGTTTGTGCCTGTAGCTGAGACATAGCTGAGACCATCAGGAAGTGTATCGGTTACGGTGATAGGGTTGTTAGTAGGGTTGGCAAGCGTGCCGCCGATGGTGGGGCCAGCTGAGGGAGAATTCTGCACCCTCAACGTGTAACCGCCTTGCTGACCTACGGTGAAATTGCCTCCTGAAATTTTAGTAATACTTAGGTCAGGCGGTGGGGTGATAATTTTCAGGTTTTGAATTTCATGAACATTATTCAAGCTTCCTGTGGAAGAGGCAAAACCTAACTTAAAACCAGCAGTAGGTGGAGCTGGTAACTGGATATTAGTAATAATCGGGACACCGTTTACGGTAACTGAAATCCGGTTCAATCTATCTAGGGTAATCTCAACTCGTTTTGCAGAGGGGCGAGTAGGTTGGTCGACAAACAAGCCTCCCGGCACATCGCCATGCCCCACGTAACAGTAGCCAAGCTGACCATTACCTGGACTTCTAACAACCACTCTTTCTACGGGATCTTTGGTAACTCTTTCTTGATTACCAAAAGGCGATAGAGTACAGCCTTGACCGCGACCTTGACTATCATTGACAAAATTGCCAAATTCGTCTAATCCAATACCCACATATCCGTCTGGAATTCCATTTTTAACTCCCGATTGATCGTTTCGCTGAGCGTAGCCCAGAGAACCACCAAAACCGCCTGGAGCAGAAGTGGGGGTATTAGCATTGAATAAAAAGAAAGCCGTTCCATCAGCTCCAGTACCGCCGTAAGCAAAATAGTCGAAGCTGATTTTTAAACCTTGTGTTGAAGGAATTGATAAGTTGTAGAAAACAAACGCAGATTGATTGGGAACAGCATAAGTTAATCTGAGCACTCCTTCTCCTGGCGGATCTATAGGAGGATCGTCTCTACAGCCTGTGAGTGAAACTGGCCCAGAAGGATCTGGATAACTACCTCCAATTGTTGTTGCTGTTAGGCAAGGGTTGATACTAAAATCCTGTGCTGGCGGAACGTTACCAACAACCCAATTAAGGGCGCTAGCGTTTTTAAAAGTTTCGTCAACTAAAATTCTTTGAGCAGCTACCTGCGAGCTACTGGCTGCTAATAATAGGAAAGTGCTGCCAGTTAAAAATAGCGTGCGCTGGCGAGAAAGAATCGCAGTCAGATGCTTACCCAGAGATTTCACGGTTTACTTGCGTCAGTTGTGGAAACAATTAATACTAAATGAGGCACCACCTTGGTAGGTGTCTGAGTTGAAAATGATGGATAGAGAACAGCTTGGCATAAGCGCCTCTAGTTTTCTATACCTCGCCCAAAGCGATCGCGCTTAATTTATCCCTTGAGTGCAAATTGAAGAAATCATAATCGAGAATACATCTTTTGGTAGACCCAAATGCAGCGATCGCTTTAGGAGGTACCCCTGCTGCGCCTATAGTCGGCTTATGGATGAAAATATTGGTACCCATTAGTTTATTTTGACGCGGAAGCGGGTAAAACCATAGTTGCTACCCGTTGCATTGGAAATATTACCCAAATTCACAGTTACCGCTCCATCAGCATTATTTTGATTAGGACAAGCATTGCCCGCAGGTAAAGGAGCAAGTGGCGAGAAAAATGTTCCTTCATCTGTATCTGAAGCATTCGTCCGAGTGGCAATTGTCCCAGCGCGATTCACCGAAATCCCCGCACCCGAACCAAAACTGTCAGCACTAAATGTTGTTCCTGTTGGAATCGGATCGCAGAATCTAACATTGTTAGCTGGAGCCGTCCCATCAGAGAGAAAATAAATCGTGTACTCGACTTCGTCGCCGCTTCTCAAAGCTGTTTCAGCGGCTATGGTGGAAACTCCTAGTGGCGACAGTTGCGACCAGCCAGCTGCATTGTCATTGTCGCTATTTGGGTCATCTACAAAACTATTGAAGTTAATCCCACTCAGGGGCGCACCGTTTCTAGTCACAGATGTGATTCGCTTCACCAAACGTAGATTCCCTTTCCCAGGGGAAGCAACCGTTAGCACAGTCGGATCATCATCTCCAGTATTGGCAAGGTTTCCTTGATCAATTCCATCATCTACAATTTGAGGCAAGTCGCCATTCCCTTGAATGGCATCTGTAACCGA
>NZ_JACJOQ010000482.1:0-3233 GCF_014695635.1 Coleofasciculus sp. FACHB-712
CCGACCGTTATAGATAGAGAAATTGAAAGCTCTAAATTTGAGCATTCTTATCAAAATCATGAACTGGTTTCCGATACCCTATCGGAGCCTATAGCTCAAACAAACGATGCAGTGTCTGAGCAAAGAGTGACAGAAACAGAATCTGTCAATCAAAATCTTGATTTAAACGCCAATGATTACTTGATTTTAGGTAATTCTTGCTTCTCTGAAGGTCGATATTTAGAGGCAAATCAATCTTACAACTTAGCGGTTAAGATTGAACCAAACTTTTCGGAAGCTCGATATAACAATGCTCGCTGCTATGCAATGCAATACCGCCTTAATCTAGCAGTCGGAAACCTACAATGGGCAATTGATATTGAGCCTAGGTATAAAGAAATCGCTAAAAATGACGAGGCTTTTAGCGCAATTCGAGGAGAAGAGTTATTTAAGCAACTATTGGATGAATAGTTTTATCTAAACTCTTTTTATAGGTTTATTTATTAAGTATTAAAATTTACAAGAAAACGCTCTTTTTTTAGAGGTGAGGGCTTTAAAACGCCTAATTCTTGGATTATTAATTATCATAAATAAAACTTTAAACTACAGCCATTCGCTATACTCAATCGCTAAAATCAAAAGATGATGACAAAGCGCTATAACCACCAACAAATCGAATCGTTCGCCCAAGCGGTTCTGAACGATGGCTATTGTGTGTTGCCCAATCACTTTTCCCCGGTAACACTTAATTCTTGGCGTGAAGCTTTCACGCCTTTGCTAGAAGATCACATTGTCCGCGAAGGCAAGCTTCGCAATCGCGGTTCAGCCCGCTATTATGTAACCCTTCCTTTCACTGATCCTTTTGCCGATCCTAGTATTTACGAAGATGACGATATTCTGGCACTTGTAGAGTTGTTAGTAGGCAAAGATGCAGTGATGTGCCAACTAGCAACTGACACACCTTTGCTGGGGTCTGAATATCAAGACGTGCATCGAGATGCGCCGCCACTTTTCCCCGAAATGGGTACAGAAACGCCGCCATTCCAGTTAGCTGTCAACTTTCCACTCGTAGATATCACTCTGGAAAACGGGCCAATGGAGATTACGCGCAGTACGCACATGATTTCCAAAGAGGAAGGACTGCGCCGCATGGAGTCTGGAGAAGCCAAGTTAGAACCTGTCACAATGCAACTAGGTGATGTAATGATCCGTGATGTGCGGGGTCTGCACCGGGGCACTCCTAACTACACAGAAACACCGCGTCCGATGGTTGTAATTGGCTATAGTCGCCGCTGGATGTTTCGTCCTGAGGTGTCGATTAATATTCCGCGTGCAACCCTAGATACACTCTCCGAACGCGCCCGTCACTTGTTGCGTTTTAATCCGATTGTGGAATCCGTAGACGATAAATCCGAGGTTGAGGTTTATCAATCGTTCGCTTACTAAGCTTAATTGTGGCTGTTCTCAGTTCAAGTAGCGGTCGGTCTTCTTCTGTCGTCAATAAAAACTCTCAGAGGAGCGCTATCTGAATATTACGAGGATAAAAAAACCAGCGTTGGATTCTTAAGATCCAACGCTGGGTGAAAAACCATTTGTTAATGTTCTAGGTTTTTTTGCTTTTCAAATTCTGCTTACCGATAGAAACCACTAAGGAGCTAGCGCGTTACCCCGTAACAAGCTACCAATCGTTTTGGCAGTAATTTTCATCTGAATCAAGGGATTTGCCGGAACGACTGTTTTGTACAGGTAGCTATCGAAGGTAAGCTTCTGCACGTCTTTGTCGGCGCACATTTCCACAAAGGCTTCGCGAGTGGCATCAGAGCGATAGAAGACGGTTTGCAGAATGTCCAGCACCTTGTAGGTGATGCCGTATTTCTTATCCCAACGCTTCAGGTACAGCTTCAGGTCGGCTTCTGTGGGGATGCGGGTGCCACCGTTGGAAGTTTCGACAATGGTTTCTGCACACATCCGCGCCGACTTAGCGGCAAAGTAAATTCCCTCTCCAGAAGACTTCGTAACCGTTCCGGCGGCGTCTCCCACTAGAGCAACGCGACCGACAACGCGGCGGGGTCTGGGATGCTCTGGAATTGGGTGAGCTTCTACTTTGATGATTTCGCCGCCTGCGAGTTTTCTAGCGGCACGCTTGCGGATGCCTGCTTGCAGATTTTTGATGTCGGCTTTGTTCACCTTCATGGTGCCGGTGCCAACAGCGACGTGGTCGTATTTGGGGAATACCCAGGCGTAGAAATCGGTGGAAACATCGTTCCCGACGTACATTTCTGCCAGGTCGTTGTAATAAGCCATTTTGTCTTCTGGCAGGCGAATGCGCTCTTGGAAAGCGATCGCATAATTGTAATCCCCGGCATCAATTGCCTTCGCAACGCGGGAATTCGCCCCATCTGCCCCAATCACCAGATCGACTTTCAGGGTTTTCATCTCCCCTTCAGCGCTACCGTTCGAGTGATCGGCGTAGTGCAAGGTGTAAGGGTCAGTATTGCCCGTGGGAATATCGAGTTTATAAACAGTGCCGTTAATTAAATTTGCACCCAATTTAGCTGCGCGATCGCGTAGGTATCCATCCAATACCTCGCGGCGACACATACCGATATATTCATGTTCTTTTTCAATGTTGATATCTACCTCAATGTTGGAAGGTGAGATCATCTTCATTTTTCTGACCCGCCGATCAATAATCTCAGGCGGTAGGTCAAACTCGCTCACCATGCATAGCGGAATTGCCCCGCCACAAGGCTTTGCGTTGTCTAGCTTGCGCTCAAACAGGTAAGTCTCAATTCCAGCTTTTGCTAGCGTTTCGGCAGCAGAGGAACCCGCCGGACCCGATCCCACAACAGCAACCCGTAGTACCAAAGCTATTCTCCCGATTCTCTTACGGCTACAAGGTGAGATGGTATCACGGACTTTTCGGTTGTCCCAGCAGGATCGTGCAGGTTGTGACTGAATTGCAACAGAGCTTAACACATTGAAAACTAAATCGCGGTTTCTGGGGTTGTAGCTACTCCCAATCACTCCAGAGATTTTTGCTCCAACTCTATGAATGCTCCTTCCCTCGATTCTGCAATTCGGCAAATCGCGATCGCTTCTATCGGCGGCTATCAGAGGCACATTTCACCCCGCAAAGGGTTTTCTTGCGCTCATCGATTGCTTTACAAGGGGGAATCTTGCTCTCAGTACGCCAAGCGCATGATTGCACAACAGGGTTTGGTGGGGGCGATCGCAACGGTGCGCCAACGATT
>NZ_JACJOQ010000483.1:0-9709 GCF_014695635.1 Coleofasciculus sp. FACHB-712
GCAAATAAAGTAGACTTTTCTTGCCAAGGACGGAACCGGGACAAGCTTCGATAACCAATTGTCAGTAGCACCCGTTGCCCTTGTAGGTAGTCTCCAGATAAAAGCGTGTCGAAACTATCTAGCTCTATTACCAGCTGCTTCTGTAAGCTTGCATCAATAACCGGACGCTCGTAGCGGAGATAGGGAATCTGTTGCTTTTGGGCAGTTGCGATCGCTATCTTGGAAATCTCCGCCGCATAGGGATGAGACGCATCCAAAATCGCCACAATTCCCTGCTCTTTTAAAAACCAATCCAACTGCGCTGCATCCAGATAGCCCACCCAAATTTGCAAGGAGGGTATTGATGGATACAGCGTTCTAGCGGCTTCTGTAGTGACAGTAACAATGCAGGGTAGATGGAAACGAGCGATCGCTTTTGCTAACTCAGCACTCTCCTGAGTGCCCCCAATTAGCCACAGGCGTTGCTCAAAGGATGAAGAATTCATTGTTTCTGATTCATCCCTCACCCTTTATCCTTCTTCTATCCCTTGAGTGCTTTTCTAAAGTTCTGACGATAGGATTTATTGCCAATTATCAAAGCAGGCCATAACAGAGCCAGAACGAGCCGACCTTGGCTGAAATTCGTTCGGCGGAACCCCTTCCAGAATCTCCATCCGCCGTATCCATAAGCCCCTAGAAATAATAAGCCTAATAACGTACCCATTCAAACAATCCTCATTAACCCATTAAAACTGACTGCATTTTTGTCGCCACCAGCAACTGTTAATCTTTCCAACACTGTTTGAGACATCCACCTTGGGCAGTTCCAGAAGATTAGAACATTCTGCTTCATCTCTCAAGTGTAAGCTAGACTACGCAATTGATTCCGGCTACACGGCAAAGTAGCATTGATTCAGTTCTAACCTATCCGAGGTTGAGTTGTAGCTGCACCCTCAAGATGTAACAAAAGCAATTTTCTGGATTGAGGAGCCAGCAGATACCAGCAATCAACGAGATAATTAGGGAGTCGCCGCTAAATTTAACATCTGCTTTAAAATGAAAGCCTTAAAGGATTTGCCCAGAGTCAAGGCTGCACTCTAATCTTATGAGGGATACCTTAAATTTCAAGGGTATAGGAGACTAAAAGACAAGACTTAGGTCAACTTAAATCATCAAGGTCACGCCCGTACCATAACAAAGAATCAGGAGGACTTATGCGAGCAGTGCTGATGGCTGGCGGTTCGGGAACGCGGCTGAGACCGCTGACGTGCGATCTTCCCAAACCGATGGTGCCGATTCTGAATCGACCGATTGCAGAACACATTATCAATCTGCTCAAGCGGCATCAGATTACAGAGGTTATTGCCACTCTGCACTATCTCCCTGATGTCATGCGAGACTACTTCCAGGACGGCAGCGACTTTGGAGTGCAGATCACCTATGCGATTGAAGAAGACCAGCCTTTAGGTACGGCTGGTTGCGTCAAGAACATTGCTGAGTTACTAGATGAAACCTTTTTAGTCATTAGCGGCGACAGCATTACTGATTTTGATTTAACCCAAGCAATTGAATTTCACAAAAGACAAAAGTCAAAAGCAACCCTGATTTTAACCCAAGTTCCCAACCCGATTGAATTTGGCGTGGTAATTACAGATGAAAAACAGAGAATTCGTCGGTTTTTAGAAAAGCCTTCTTCTAGCGAAATTTTCTCCGATACTGTCAACACCGGCACCTACATTCTGGAACCAGAAGTCCTGCAATACCTCCCCAGCAATCAGGAGTCTGACTTCTCGAAAGACTTATTCCCATTGCTATTGGAACAAGACGAGCCGATGTACGGCTACGTTGCCCAAGGATATTGGTGCGATGTAGGTCATTTAGATGCTTACCGAGAGTCTCAATATGATGGCTTACATCAAAAAGTTAAATTAGACTTTGCTTACGAGCAAGTGTCTCCCGGACTGTGGATAGGTCAGAACACTCATATCGACCCATCAGCCAAAATTGAAGCGCCTGCACTGATCGGGAATAACTGCCGGATTGGGGCACGAGTGCATATCGAACCAGGAACCTCAATTGGTGACAATGTGACGATTGGAGCTGACGCAAACTTGAAGCGTCCAATTGTCTGGAATGGAGCGATTATTGGCGAGGAAGCGCATCTGCGGGCTTGCGTAATTGGCCGTGGTACCAGAGTCGATAGGCGATCGCACGTTTTGGAAGGAGCCGTCGTGGGTTCGCTCTCTACCGTTGGGGAAGAAGCGCAAGTTTCGCCCCAGGTGCGTGTTTGGCCTAGCAAACAAATTGAATCGGGCGCGACATTAAACATTAACTTGATTTGGGGTCACACGGCTCATCGCAATTTGTTTGGGCAACGCGGTGTGAGTGGGTTAGCGAATATCGACATCACTCCAGAATTTGCTGTCAAACTAGGTGCAGCTTACGGTTCCACATTAAAGCCCGGTTCCCAGATCACCATCTCCCGCGACCAGCGGAATATTTCCCGCATGGTCAGTCGCGCTTTGATTGCGGGTTTGATGTCGGTGGGTATTCACGTGCAAAACCTGGAAGCAACTGCAATCCCAATTTCCCGCACCGTCATTCCCACTTACTCGGTTGCCGGAGGTATCCACGTGCGGGTGCATCCAGATCGACCCGACCACATTTTGATCGAATTTTTCGATCGCAAGGGCATCAATATCTCGAAATCCCAAGAGAAAAAAATTGAGGGAGCTTATTTTAAGGAAGACTTGCGGCGAGTCCAGATTCAAGAAACTGGAAATGTCGCCTACCCCAGCCAGGTGCTAGATGTTTACAGCACGGCGTTTGAGAACCATCTAAATACGGGGGCAATTCGTAATTCAGGCTCGAAGGTAGTCATTGACTACGTTTATGCAGTTTCAGGAGCCATCCTGCCGCAACTGTTGGCAAAATTTGGCTGCGATGCTGTGGTACTGAATGCTAGCTTGAATCAAACCGGACTGGCTGCGGCAGAACGAGAAGCGTTGCTTAATCAGCTGGGTCATGTGGTAGAAGCGCTAAAAGCAAATTTTGGCGTCCAGGTATCAGCAAACGGAGAACAGTTAATTTTGGTGGATGAATCGGGTACGCCGATTCGCGGTGAAATGTTGACAGCGCTGATGGTTAACATGATTCTCACCGCACATCCCAGAGGAACGGTGGTGGTGCCGGTGCATAGCAGCAGTGCGGTAGAACAGATTGCTCGTCGCCACGATGCTAAGGTGATTCGCACGAAGGCAAATCCCACGGCGTTGATGGAAGCGTCTCAAGCGAATCCAAATGTGGTACTGGGTGGCAGTGGGGAAATGGGCTTTATTTTTCCACAGCTGCATCCGGGGTTTGATGCCATGTTCTGCATTGCCAAGATGATGGAGATGCTGACGATGCAAGAGCGAAATCTGGCAGCAATCCGCGCCGATCTCCCCCGCGTTTACCACAAGAGTTACACGGTGCGCTGCCCCTGGACGGCAAAAGGAGCCTTGATGCGCCATTTAGTAGAAACCCACCCAGCCGAACATCTGGAATTAGTGGATGGAGTGAAGATTTGCAACTACCAGGATGATAGCTGGGTGCTAGTGTTGCCGGATGCGGGTGAGCCGTTGGTGCATATCTTCGCCAATAGTAATGACCGGGATTGGGTTGATGAAACCTTACGGGAGTATCGCGGTCGGGTTCAATCGTTTGTTGACCAAGAGGAAGGTGTGGAGGAAGTTAAATTGCAATTGGTGTAGGGTGTTAGGTAATCGGTAATCGGTGAAGAGCGATCGCTCCTTCATCCTTGGTTATTCGCTGATGACGAATGACGAATTGCGAATAACCAATTACCCGTTACCATACCCACTTTTGGGTCTTCTTTGGTACATTTGTTCTATTATGAATGAGGCCGCTCGGTTCAGCGCGAGGATCTTGGAGTTATGAACAGCTGCATTTTAATGGCGGAGATTATCAGGGAACCGCAACTTCGTTACACGCCGGATACCCAAACGGCGGTTACGGAGATGATGGTACAGTTTCCTGGACTGCGGGCGGAAGACCCCCCGGCAACGGTGAAGGTCGTCGGCTGGGGCAATTTAGCGCAAGAAATTCAGGGAAGTTTCAAGAAGGGCGATCGCGTCATCCTTGAAGGTCGCCTGACGATGAACACCATTGACCGGCAAGAAGGTTTTAAAGAAAAACGCGCCGAGTTGACGGTTTCCCGGATTCACAAAGTGGCAATCGATACAGATTTTGACACTTCGGTAGCCGAATCGGCTCCTCCCAGCAATGTCGTTCCAATGGGGTCGCGTCGTCCTAGCTCCGCACCCGCTGATGACAGCGATGGGGGAATGTCTGGAGACTTCCCAACAGAGGAAACACCGCCCAGTCGCGTTCCCTCCCGAACGGGCAGCCGTTCTACCCCACCGCCTCAAGGAGATATCGACGACATCCCCTTTTAGCCGTCATGGGTCATGAGTCATTAGTCTTTGGCAACATATTCATGGCTAAGGGCTAATCACTCGTAACTAATCGCTATTTGTGAAGATAATCGCCCAAAAAATCGAAGGGATCTTCGTCATCCCAACAAGGTTCAGGCCACAACCAGATGAGGTTGTGGTTAATATCTGCTTCGATTTCCTCACTGTCATCTCGTTCAAATAGCACTGCCAGTGCTGTCACGTCTCGCTCTCGCAAAGGCATGAGCGATGCGCCTTGAGTGCCTAAGTCATAGCTTTTCTTGGTTGAAAGGCCATAGGAGATCAGAGCGTTTTCCCCAGCCACATAGCGCGCGGAAGGCTCGCTCTCAAGCTTTGACCTACAGAGGGCGAGTTCTAGGGGGAAGGTGGTGCTGTCGTTGCTAGATGAAGGGATAAGCATGGGTGCATACCGTAACAGCGTGGCAGCAGCTATATAAGCGAAGCGATCGCGCAGAAAACCTAGAGCAGTTTTTCAATTCTGCGTAGATTCTGCGTAGAAGTGCTTCGCCTTCGCCTTTCCCGGCGGCAGAACGTTTTGCTTTCCAGCCTTGTTTCGCTTGCCGTTCCGGTTGCCAGCGATCTTTCTGGTCCGTCGCAGTAAATGCACAACCCCTTACACCACAAAAGAGCGTAAGACCCCTTAATCAAGATAATTACTTCCTGGGTAGGAAGTTGTATTCTAACTTTCTCCTCTGCAACTGTCTATCTATCAATTTATGTAGGCACAAATTATCTAGGCACAAAGTAGTGCCACTTCTACAAGGCAAACTAAGCTTTACAAAAATTTACAACTAAGCCCTAATTATGAGGCGAACTCTGAGGAAGTGAAGTAATTTTGTTTAAGTAGCTCTGTTCACTCCTCCTCAAAAAATAGCCTGTGTTTCAACTTTTATACGTTCTGGTTCATGCAATCCAGCCAGTTTTAGTACCTCTATGCTTTTTGTGTGCGTGGATGTTGCTCCTTTTGATTGGCTGGAGTTTATTTAGTACGATCTCCGCGAGTTTTACCAAAGCGAAGCAAATGCACAGCGTACCCTGTACCAATTGCCGATATTTTACCGGCGATTACCGGCTCAAGTGTACCGTGCAACCCAGTATTGCCCAGACTGAAGAAGCGATTAACTGCTCTGACTATCGTCCAATTCCGGGTTTTTCGTTCCATTCTCAAGACACAATTTGACACTCCTCGGCGTAAACGCGCGAGATTCTTTCTTCAACCAGTCGATTTGCTCGTTGATGTCACCACCCGCGAGTAGAGATCGGTCTGTCCGAAAGCGTTAATTCCGGCGTGCCCCGCCGTATTTAAATCAATACCTGTTTGCCTTAAAGCTTTAGCCAAAATGTTTAGTGCGGCGTTGTGGTCGCGGTCTAATACAGTTCCACAGCCACATACATGAGTCCTGACTGATAGCGACTTCTTAACTGTCGCACCGCAGTTAGAACAATCTTGGGATGTATATTGAGGAGCAACAGCAACGACTGTTTTTCCGTACACCTTCCCTAAATACTGCAACCATTGGGCGAACTGTGACCAAGCTGCATCACTAATGCTTTTTGCAAGCTTGTGGTTTTTCACCATATTCTTCACCTGCAAGTCTTCGTAGGCTACGAAATCGCTAGATTTCACCACGCACAACGCCGTTTTTACGGCGAAGTCTTTACGCTGTCTGCTGACTTTTAGGTGTTTTCTTCCTAGCCGATTAATGGCTTTCCGGCGGTTGGCCGATCCTTTCTTTTTCTTAGAAACTCGTCGTTGCAAGCGCTTCAGGGCTTTCTCGCTTTTTTGAAGATGGCGAGGGTTTGGAACAGTTTCTCCTGTGCTGTCGGTGTAAAAATGGGCTAATCCCACATCCAGCCCAACCGCTTTGCCCGTAGGAACGATTTCTTCTACTCGTTCTACATTGATGCAGAACTGGCTGTAGTAGCCGTCAGCGCGACGGATTACCCGCACTCGCTTAATCTCTTCGGAAGCGTAGAAATATAGGTCGCGAGAGCCGACTAACTTAAACGTTCCAGCTTTAAAGCCATCCGTGAAAGTCAAGTGTCTCTTATCGGAAGAAAGCTTCCACCCGCTAGTCTTGTACTCTACAGAGCGAGTACACTTCTTGAACTGCGGGAATCCTTTCTTTCCAGGCGAGTTCGCTTTGCAATTAGCAAAGAAACGTTGAATTGCAATCAGGGCGCGTCAAGCCTCGGCTGAACGCGCCATTGAGTTAAGCTTGCCTGCCCAATCAAACTCTTTGGCTAATACAACACATTGTTTGTAGAGGTCAGAGAGCTTAATTCCTTGATTGTCCATCCAGTACCGGAGTGCTTTGTTGCGGATAAACTGCGCGGTTCGGATCATGTCGTCAATGACCCGATACTGCTCATGTCTACCTTTTAACTTGAACTCTAATACAATTATGGGGATATCCTACCCTGTTTATAGCAACTTATTGCTATAAACAAAGAAAAATTGCCCTAGAAGGACGGGGCTTTAAACCCGTAATTTTTGGGTAAGATTACTGCGGGTGTTTTTTTACTCTCTGAATCGAGAATGCTAATTCAAAAGCTCCATGACTGCGAAGAATTTATTGCCGGTGATGCCACTCAGTTGAGGGAGTTATTGCATCCAGATAAACAGCCGGTAGAATTGCGTTACAGCTTGGCTCACGCGATTCTGCCGGTGGGACAAACTTCGACGCCGCACTCGCTAACAACTTCCGAGGTTTACTACATCCTTAGCGGTGCTGGTGAGATGCACATTGATGAAGAAACCCAGTTGGTAGAACCTGGAGATATAGTTTATATTCCGCCGAATGCCAAGCAATTTATTCACAGTTGCGGAACTGAACCGTTGGTGTTTATCTGCATTGTCGATCCGGCGTGGCGTAAGGAAGACGAAACAATTTACGACGCTTGAGTACACAAACGCAGGCAAAATTTATAATTTGCCTGCTACAGACATTTTGTTGCAAGCGATCGCATTACTTTTGAATTGCTTCCTGGCTCGGAAATACCTGATTCATTCAATTTAAATCTTTAAAACAACAACAGCACTCCAACCAGACTCGCTAAGTGATTTCCTCTTATGGGCAATTCGACGTGGAGTTGCACTAACTTACAAAGTTTAGTTGCATCGCTCCCTAGTCACTAGCTTAGGAAATATCAGCCTTCTGGATGAGTGCTGCTGTTGTTGGATGAGACAGATGTTAAATGAAACAGCGTTTTTACCTCTCAAGTCGTATGTGAACCGCGCTGTAGAATCTGTCAGGGAAGCTTTTTAGCTTCATATTTTTACTTTAGCAGGCATCTCCAGAAGCACCAGTAAATGAAACCAAAATTCATGTTGTTGGAGAGAGCTACTATTCAGATTATGAAACAAAGTTAAGTGGGAATCGCGGGTATGAAGGATACGAGCGTCGCATCCACGAAACCCATACAAGTCCGTAGCAGAGAATCCTAGGGCGATAGGAACCTTCGGAACGTGGATTAAGTAGGGGCATGGCACAGAAAAAGCCCCTACCCAAAAAAATCGGAGGTTAATCAATCCACCGTTAACCGCTCATTACGAATCTTCAATCGAGGTTGGCTAAGTTCACCTTGGCTTCTGGAGCCTGGTAGATACCACCAGAAACTTGTAACTTCTGTAAAAACTCTTGCGTTAACTTAAGGAATGCTTTAGAGCCAGATGAATTGGGGTTGTTGAGACTCACCGGGGTAAAACTATCAACTGCCTTAGAGACATTTACATCCATTGGAATGCGGGTTTTGAAAATTTGAGCCGGGGTAAAATCTTCAGTAACTCGCTGCATCACTTGCTGGTAATATCTTCCACTCAGAATGTTCCCTGACATAATAAAGACAATTCCCATCAGGCGGAGATTGAGTAAGCCATCCAAATTATGACTTTCTTTGAGCTTATTAATCCGTCTTTCTAGCAGTTGAATTCCTACAACGGATAAAGGTTCTGGTCTAGCTGGCAGCAAGTAGAAATTACTAGCGACAATCCCACTACGAGTCAAAAGATTGTAGCCAGGAGCGCAGTCCAGAATAATGAAGTCGTAATCTTTAATTATCGGCTGTAAAATCCCTCTGACTAATTGCTTTTCAAACTCATTCCAAACTTGAATGAAGTTACTATTGCCATCCCTTAGCGCTCTTTCATGGAGCATCTCAGACACTAAAAATTCATCGTAGAGATCGATATCCCCCGGCAATAAATCCAGCCCTTTAACCGTACAAACGTAAGGCTGAATAATATCTTGGATTGAAAGATTGGTTGGAAGATCGGGTTTAACTGCTTTATAGACCAGCTGTCTCAACGTGCGTTTCTCTTTCCGGCTCTTTCCAAAGTCCTGTGGGGACATCAGGCTGAGCGTAGCACTGATTTGCGTGTCTAAATCGACGACTAGAACCCGTTTCCCATGATGTTTGGCTAAACAAGTCGCCAAGTTGACACTGAGAGTCGTCTTACCGACGCCGCCTTTCATGTTTACCGTTGCAATTACATATCCCATTTGTTAGCTCCTCTCAAGCCTACGCCCCGCTAAATACAAAGCGAATCGCAGTCACTCAATCCCTGGTCAACTGTTACAGCCTTAATAATAATCTTGGATTCGCCGTCGTAAGGCAATAGCGCGATATGAGAGTTGCGACGATTTGGGATCGCGGTGTTCCGTTCGTCACGGATATCGCCAATCAAAGCGGAATCTCTCCAGAATAGCGATGGCACGTGCGATCGCTTCTCTTACCCTACAGCGTTTGCCCAGAACTTGCGCTGAAATCAACTATCCCAGATTTCTGAAAATTATGTAAACTTTTATAAATAAAGCAAAACACCAATCAATATCTATGACAACTAATAGTGGATTTGGCAAAGTTCAAAAAACCAAAAAAACTCCCAAAAGCTCCACCAAACGCGCGGAAGCATCCAAGCAGTACGACAAGATGAAGGGGGACGGAGTACCAGAATTCAATATTTACATTCGCATCCAAGGTAAAAAAAACTGGTTTCCAGTCGGTTCCCTAGCGGTGAATCGCACCAGTAAGATTAATCAAGCCATCTTCGACACCCAAGAAGACTTACGCCAAGGAGCCTTCCGTCTATTTCCCGTCCTCCGCAAGAACCAGAACAATTTGGAATATGGCTATCGCCTCAAGGGTTCTGAATATGCAGATGAGCCAATCCAAGTTGCCGTTCCTCCTCAGCCATCTGTCCCGAACGCGATTCAAGCAACGATCGATAAGCTGAAGAATAGCTTCTCTGGGCT
>NZ_JACJOQ010000484.1:0-29636 GCF_014695635.1 Coleofasciculus sp. FACHB-712
CGATTGCGCTTGATATTGGGATCGGCATCCATTACCAAAACACTTTCAGCACCATCAAAGAAAGTGCTAACAGTCGGGGCAATCTGCGCCAAACCATCCACTAATAGCTGGTAGTTTCGCTGTTCTTGAGATGCTTGAGTTTGCGGAACTATCTGCACTAAAGCATCATAAAAAGCTTGCTCTGATGCTTTCTGGAATAGTTCTGGACTCACCACCGTCTCTGGTTGTAACTGAGCTTTATCTAAATCGCCTTGGGCTGCTAAACGAGTCGAACGGTTGACAGTTTCGTAGATTTCATTCAGCTTGCCATTATTGCGAATTGTCTGGAGGAATAAAGCGCGATCGCGTACATCCAATAAGTCTCTTAACGCTCGTTCTGTATACTCCGGATCGTTTTCTCCCAGAACTGCATTCACCAAGTCATAATCAGTATTGCGCTCATCTTGTAGGAGATTGCGGATGCGTTGCAAGAAGAATTCCTGCAATTGCCGCACTAATTCCTCCGATTTTGTTTTCGGATATTTATCAACAAAATCAGCTACAACTTTTTGCAGTAATTGATGCAAATTAATCGGTAGGTCTGCTGCCCAAGTGATATTAATTACTGCATTCGCCGCACGACGTAAAGCAAAAGGATCGGAAGAACCTGTAGGCAGCATTCCCAACCCAAAGATACTGACCAAAGTATCCAACCTATCCGCTAAAGCGACAACTTGCCCTGTTATCGTTTGGGGTAAAGAATCTCCTGCACCTCGCGGCAAATAATGCTCAATAATTGCGGTTGCTACAGCCTCCGGTTCGCCACTTGCCAAGGCATATTTCTGTCCCATGATGCCTTGCAATTCGGGGAATTCTCCCACCATTTGAGTCACGAGATCCGCTTTACATAGCAAGGTGGCTCGTTCGATGTTGTTCCTGTCATCCACTCCTAATTGCAGTTGCTCGTTAATGTGACCAGCGATTTTAACCAACCGTTCCACTTTTTCCCGAACTGACCCTAAAGATTCTTGAAAGGTTACTTTTTCCAGTTGGGGTAAATAGTTTTCTAAAGGCTGGGACAAGTCAGCTTTATAAAAATACTGACCATCCGCTAATCGTGCCCGAATTACCCGTGCATTTCCTTCGGCGATAATGTCCGACTTCGCCGGGTCGCCATTAGAAATTGTGATGAAATAGGGAAGTAATTCTTTGGATTCTTCAGTTTTAAAAATTGGGAAATAACGCTGGTGAGTTACCATTACTGTGGTAATCACTTCAGTCGGAAGACTCAAGAATTCAGAATCAAATTTTCCGACAACTGCTGTGGGAAACTCTACTAAATGAGTGACCTCTTGCAGCAAATCCGGGTAGATTTCGGTGTAGCCATCCATCTTTTGAGCCGCAGCCTGGACTTGCTCTTGAATTTTGGTTTGACGCAATTCTGGATTCACTTCCACCGAAGCAGAACGCAAACAATCGACATAATCATCTGCCTGAGAAATCGTCACAGATTCGGGATGCAAAACCCGATGAGCGCGTGTAATGCGATCGCTCTTAATCGTCTCCGAACCATTGACTAACTCTATCGGCAGTACGGCATCATTTAATAAAGCCACCAACCACTCAATCGGTCGCGGAAACTTGATGTCCCCATCGCCCCACCGCATCAACCGCTTGCCTTCTAATCCAAAAATCCACTGGGAAACTAACTGGGTAAGAATTTCAGCAGTTGGGCGTCCGGGGATAGTTTGGCGGACAAAGACAAAATCACCTTTGTCGGTGGGGCGAATTTCTAAAGCGTTGAGTTCTACACCCAACTTCCGCGCAAACCCCTCTGCTGCTTTCGTGGGTTGCCCATCTTTAAACGCCGCCTGCGCGGGTGGCCCTTTGACTTCTTCTTCTCGATCCGGTTGCTGAGTGGGCAACCCTGCGATCAGCACCGCGAGGCGTCTAGGTGTGCCATAAACTTCAATCGCCTCGTGAGCCAAGCTATTTTCGGCGAGACTGGCAGGAATGCGCGATCGCCATTGCGCGATCGCATCATTCACAAAGCTTGCAGGTAATTCTTCTGTACCGACTTCCAATAAAAATGAACTCATAGCGCACTATCTTTAATTCTTCGGGGGCTGAACGTTACCAGCTAGTTTAAACAGTTTACCGCGCTGGGAATCCAGACAGGCTGCATCTAAAACGATGTCGAGTAGAGGCACAGCAATACCGTGCCCCTACTGGTAATCAGGTTGAGGAAGCGATCGCCTCCTCCGTACCCAGATTTAAGTCGATCTCTCCGATCGGGAACGTGGATTAAATCCACTTACACTCATTCACGCATTCACGTTCTGTAGGGGCGTGGCATTGCAATGCCCCTGCCATGCCCCTACCCAAAACAATCGGAGCGCGATCCTGACCCAATCCAAGATACATCACGCTTCTAAGGGGTGGAGAGCCACTAAAGACTTGAATTTTGGCGTCTCCATCAAAGCCGGATTCAGCCCAAACCAGCGCCCATTCTCATCCCGATATTCAAACACAAACATACTTCTGAGTAGCGTCTGATATTCTTTATCGCCCTTCACATTTTGCTGCTGCACCACCCGAAACAATAAGTCCCACTCCTCTTCATCAATCGCCAGCGCCAAATCATCACGGTATTCTTTAATCACATTCTCCAAACAAGCGCGGGAGAAGGGGGGATCTTCTTGCTGAAGACAGCTGTAAAGCAATCCCAGTAAGTTCCGCACATGACCGCCACTGACCCGGCACAACCGATCCAGCGTTTCAGAAGCATCAAAAACCTTGGTCAATAGCTCTAGGTGCTGCTGTTCGTTCGCTTCTGGGAAGGCTCGTACCATCACCATCTTTCGCAGCAACGTCATTCCTGCCTCGCAATCCCGACCATCGCGGTTCCGCACCGGCACCATTGGCAACACTTTGGGAGCAACCCCACCCCCCAAACGATTCTTCAAAGCTTCGTAATCGTTAGAGAAAATTAAGGACAAGGGGATCGTGTAAACGACATGGCAACTCAAGCGGCGTAACTGTGCCCCCCGGTCGATAAACAGATATTCTGGCAGGGTACCTCCCGAAGGCATCGGTCGAGGATCGACCCGATCCAGGTTATCGATAATCACCACCAAGCCTTTTTGACCGCGTCGCTTCAGTTCTTCGTTCGCCCGTTTCAGGATTTCTTCATTGATCGCTTTTAAAAAGCCTTCGGTGCGGGGTTCTAGGTACTGCCGCAACTGATCCCGCAGCTTAGGGCTATCTTTGGTTTTGGCAGTAATTTTGCCAATCCCCACAGATAATTGGGCTTCAGCGGAGACATCAATCGGAGTCTGCAAGATGTCTTTGATCTCGTTGAAGAGATTGGAAAAGTAACTTGGTTTGAGCCGAATCTGAATTTCTTCCAGGCTTTCACTGACTTGACGCGCGATCGCCAGCAAAATATCGCTGATATCGATATTCGCCATGTCTAATTCTTGACTGGACTCGAAATAAACCACATGAAATTGCTGCCGTTCTAACTCGGCTTTCAAGCGAAATAGCTCTGTAGACTTCCCACAGCCGATGTGTCCGGTAAATAGTTGACTGGTGGGATCGTCGGGTGAAATCCGGGCAATGGTTCGCCCCACCGCCTCAATAATTTTGCCACCTCGCACCGCTGAGAAATCGATATAGTAGGGACGATCTTCCGCCCTAGAGAAGATGAGCGTCTTCGCAGGGTTACAAGCCTTATAGAATCTCTCCAAATCCAATTTCATGCCGACCTCTTGAGTATGCAGATCAATCCCTGTACTGATTTTTGTACTGCTAGACAGCTTCCGTTAAAGCGACCCTAGTCGGACTGGAGGGGCGCACCCCTCTTGCACTGAGATAGATACATCCTGGTAGAGTTGAGGGGATTTGAGAGGAATGCTTCGCCCTGAGTCGTCTAACCACCGGCTACTTTGCGGCTATAACGCGATCGCTCTCAGCTTGGTTCTCAGATGCGCTTCGATTCAGGTCGAATTGCGATGATTGCCTCGCCGAATCGTGCCGAGTGAGCCAAAAAGCGATGGAAAAAGCCCAGATTTTGGCGGCGAAGAGCGATCCCCAATTTTAAATTCTTTTTCCGTAGTCTAAACAGAGTTCATAATGACCCGGTCACGTTAATATTTAGACGTTAGAATTTCCCGCTACAGTTCCTGATGAGCCGTACTGAAAAGAGAAAGAGATTCTGTTAACGTCCTGTTAGATGAAATTGCCGAGCGAACCGATCGTGACTTTCTCCCCGGTCAGCGGATTGGCGAGCATAGGGCGATAGCCCCGTCAGGAGGGGATAGTCGGAACTCCCAAGCGCTCTGTTTAAGTTAAAGAAGGACGCGCCTAAACTTACGGCGAACCACCATCAAGCTGTGTTGAGTGCAGTCTACCTCAAGCACCACAAACTCCCGATTGAGAAGTTAGGATGACAAGCATCGCATCAGTATCACAAACCGAATTGAGCCAACGGCGTCAAAAACTACGTCGCCAACGACGGATAAAATCTTTTCAAGCGATGTGGCGAGCGATCTTCGTCGCCGGTTTAGCAGGCAGTTTAGTTTGGGTGACAACTTTACCCGCTTGGGTGATCCGCAAACCCGATCAAATTGCGATTGAGGGCAATAAAACGCTTTCAATCCAAGCGATTCGGTCGCTGCTGCCCCTATCTTACCCTCAGTATTTGCTGCGGCTACAGCCGCAAATCATCGCCGATAAGTTGGAATTACAACCTGCCATCAAGGAAGCTACCGTTACCCGGCAAATGTTGCCGCCAGGACTCACCGTACAAGTTACGGAACGACAGCCAGTCGCGATCGCCCTCCGCACTCGCCACGCCAAATCTTCCACTTCCAGCCAAACCTCCTCAAATAGCAAAACGCGATCGCAGCCGGTATTGGGATTGTTGGACGAACAAGGCGTCTGGATGCCCTTAGAAAGCTACACCGAACTAGAGCGCACCATTCCCTTGCCGACCTTAAAAATCATTGGCTATCGGGATGAATATCGCCCCTACTGGTCGGCACTTTACCAAGCCGTTAGCCGCAGTCCGGTCAAAGTATTTGAAATTGATTGGCAAAACCCAGCCAATTTAATTCTGAAAACCGAGCAAGGATGGGTACATTGTGGTGCTTACACTTCTCGGTTTGCCTATCAGCTCACCGTCCTCGATCGAATGCGAGATTTGCCAGCACATTTTTCAACCAGCGAAATTGCCTATATTGACCTCAAAAACCCCGAATCCCCAGCAATTCAAATGAAAAAAGGCAACCCTTCCAAAAAAACCAAAACCTTATAAGCTTGGAAGGAACGCGAGTTCTGGCTTTAGGCAGAAGGCGTCTTTTGAGCTAAATTCATTCTTCATCCTGCCAAGAGCGCATCTACTTTACGAATATCCTTCATCTTTTAGTAGGATCAGCCTTCAGACAGTTGACTCTAGACCTCTTCAAGAACGTCAATGCACTATGACTCTCATTGGTTTTAAGGGTCAACTTACCCTATAGTTGACTCATATCGCTACCTAAACTAAAAAGTTGTTTATTGACCCTTTCTATTGCAATGACGCTCAATAGTAAACCAGGGCTTGCCCACCAAAACTCAAATCCCTCAGGGAACGCAGGTCGTTCACCCGCAGTGGACGGCGCGAATCCTTTTAATAACACCGTGTTACATTTAGGCCATAATCACGATGCTAACGGAACACCCAGGGAAGAATCTAGGAGTGACAACATCGTGCTAGGTAGCGTCGCCAAAATTAAAGTCATTGGTGTTGGTGGGGGTGGGGGCAATGCGGTGAACCGCATGATTGCCAGTGATGTCAGTGGCGTAGAGTTTTGGTCAATCAATACTGATGCTCAATCGCTGTCTCACTCCTCGGCTGCTAAACGCTTGCAAATGGGACAGAAGTTAACGCGAGGTTTAGGTGCTGGAGGTAATCCTGCCATTGGTCAAAAGGCAGCAGAAGAATCGCGCGACGAGATCGCTCATGCCTTAGAAAACACCGATCTCGTATTTATTACCGCTGGGATGGGAGGCGGTACGGGTACGGGTGCAGCCCCGATTGTGGCAGAAGTTGCCAAAGAAATGGGAGCCTTAACGGTGGGTGTTGTCACTCGTCCTTTCACCTTTGAGGGACGCCGTCGCACTTCTCAGGCAGATGAAGGCATTGCCGCTTTGCAGGGTCGGGTAGATACGCTCATCGTCATCCCTAACGATAAGCTGCTGGCAGTGATTCCAGAAACCATGCCGGTTCAAGATGCTTTTCGCGTCGCCGATGATATCTTGCGTCAAGGTGTGCAAGGGATATCGGATATTATTACGATTCCCGGACTGGTCAATGTAGACTTTGCAGATGTCCGAGCCGTGATGGCAGATGCGGGATCGGCAATGATGGGGATTGGCGTGGGTTCTGGGAAATCGAGAGCCAGAGAAGCCGCCGTCGCCGCAATTTCCTCACCGTTGCTAGAGTCTTCGATTGAAGGAGCCAGAGGGGTTGTCTTTAACATTACCGGCGGTAGCGACCTGACGCTGCACGAAGTGAATGCCGCAGCCGAAACAATCTATGAAGTGGTCGATCCGAATGCGAATATCATTTTCGGGGCAGTGATCGATGACCGGATGCAAGGTGAGGTAAGAATTACCGTCATTGCGACTGGATTTAGCGGGGAAACTCAGTCTACACCGGCGGCGAGGGAGGCACGCACTTCCAGACAGCCACAGCGACCCATTGCACCGTCACCCGTTCCTCCTTCTACCCCCACGTTTGAGCCTAAACCTCAACAACAAGGTGGAGGATTGGATATTCCGGAATTTCTCCAAAGACGGCGTCCGCAACGCTAGAAGAATTAAAAATTAAAAATGGAACATTTCCTTTTTAATTTTTAATTGATGCGTGGGCAATCCAGCCTTAGTTAGCAGGGTGCGAAATTCTTCTAAACTTCCACGAAGCCGATTGAATTCGGTAGAAGTTCCGAATTCAATGATTACCTGTCCCAAAAGTGGGAAGACTTGACTGATTACAGGAGCGATCGCTACATCCATGCTCTCACGCCGCACGAATTTCCCCTCCTAAACTGGAAATCAGTGCGGCTCATCGTATATTTCCTCTAATTAGGTCTTTAGGCACATAACCCAGTTCTACCCGCTTCTCAAGGGCAGCATTGCAATAATTTGCCGACGATCAGCAAATTGTAAATTGAGCAGCACTCGATTTGCAGCAATTTGTAAAATCTAATCATTCAATTCAATTTAGATTGGGATTGGTTTCATCAAAATTTAGAGTAAAAGTAATTGTTAGTAGTCCTTCATTTGCGGGTATTAACTAATTACCCATTTCGCTTACCCATTCCTCATTCCTATGACCGTTAAAAACCCTTCAAGCGTACCTGTTGCTCTCACAATTGCCGGTTCTGATAGCGGCGGCGGTGCTGGCATTCAGGCCGATTTACGGACATTTGCCTTTCACTGCGTTCACGGCACCAGTGCTATTACTTGCGTGACAGCGCAGAATACGCTGGGAGTCACGCGGGTGGATGCTTTACCGACAGCAGCAATTGTCGCCCAGATTGAGGCTGTGGTGACGGATATTGGCGTCCAAGCAGCGAAAACGGGGATGTTGCTGAATGGGGAGATTATTGCGGCTGTAGCGCAAGCTGTGGAAGCTTTCAAACTGGACAAATTAGTCGTCGATCCCGTTATGGTATCGCGCACGGGTGCCCAACTGATTGACAATGACGCTGTGGCAACGTTGCGGGATGTCTTAATCCCCAAAGCAGCGATTGTGACCCCCAACCGCTACGAAGCTCAATTACTGAGCGGATTGCCGATTCATACCTTGGATGATATGCGCTCTGCTGCCCAACGGATTTATCATTTGGGAGGTGGTGCGGCTGTATTAGTGAAAGGAGGGGGGATGGAGGGAAATCTACGCGGCATCGATATCTGGTTCGATGGGCACCATCTGGAAACCTTGAAAACCGCAACCGTAGAGACGACCAATACTCACGGCACAGGGTGTACGCTCAGTAGCGCGATCGCGGCTAATCTAGCCTTGGGCAAAGATCGGTGGTCTGCGGTTCAAAAAGCCAAAGATTATGTCACTACTGCTCTAAAATACGCTTTAGCCATTGGTCAGGGTCAGGGGCCAGTGGGACACTTTTTTCCCCTCCTACAATCGGAGAATTAAAACAATCGGAGAAGACAAAGGTTATAGCAATGACACCGTAAAGATCGATTGGGGCACATTCCTAGTTGATTAAATAGCAAATTTGTTAAAAAATGGCTGTCAGAGTCGCCTCACTTTCCATTATTGTTGCCTTACCAAACTTAAACTAAATCCATGATGTCTAATCCCTCGACCCGCTCGCCAATGCAAAATGCTTATATTTCTGAGCAGACTCCCCAAAGCCCAATGAATACCTACCGTCCCTCAGTGCCAATTTCGGTTTACAAAGAACTCTCAGCAGAGTTACAAACAGCGCAAGCGATGCTGGACTCGCTGAATTCCCAAAATCAGCAGTTAGCCAAAGAAAATCAACAGCTGCGCCAAGAAATCGAAAAAGTTGTTCAGTCAGCTTTGCACGCACAACAGGTGGTCACTTCGTTTCCCTCCGGGAGTCGAGTTGAAGTTCCCCCTCCCTCCATTGAACCGGAAATTCGGACTGCACCAAACGCAACACCTAAGCGGCGTCCTCCGCAGCCTCCTCGTCCTCCTCGTTCAGCTGCGATCGCTCCGCCAGTGGAAGTTCTACCTCCTTCCCCTCCCAAAGCGGAACCAGCACCATTACCTGATTTTTCAGAAAGCTTGGTAATCGAACAAGAAGAAGGTCGGTATCGTCGCCCAACTCAGCCAGAGCGTTCCGCAGATGTGAGTGGCTGGTGGTTAATCATCGTCATCTTTTTGATTGTGGCGACAGCGTTTGGCACTGGCTTTTTGATTGTGCGTCCGCTTTTGAACAATAGTCGTTGAGCTTGCTGGTTGACGGCTGAAAGATTAACTCTGCTAGGAGTCGGAAGAACCGGGTGCATCTGCCTGGAACAACCGCTTTGATACAAATGGGAAAATATTTCCAAACCCGCGCATCTTCACTGTACTGTCTAGTCAACGATGTCTAGTTAACGAGTCAGCGATATCTAGAGAAACCCCTTAGTTAGGGTTGGCACAATGGATGCCTCTGGCAGGAGTGAAGAGCAATATGTATCATATAATACAAAAATCTTTGTTTGAGCAGTGATAAAACATAGCCGCCGCTTTACGAGTACCTTTGGTTGTACAAATTGATTGTACAGATCAAATCCAGAACGAACTGAGGAGTTAGAAGCTTGAAAAAAGTTGAAGCGATTATCCGGCCTTTTAAACTCGACGAAGTTAAAATTGCGCTAGTCAATGCGGGAATTGTGGGAATGACCGTTTCTGAAGTCCGAGGATTTGGGCGGCAGAAAGGCCAAACCGAACGTTATCGCGGTTCCGAGTACACGGTTGAGTTTCTGCAAAAACTTAAAGTAGAGATCGTTGTTGAAGACAGCCAGGTTGATATGGTGATTGAGAAAATCATTGCCGCTGCCCGAACGGGTGAAATCGGTGATGGTAAGATTTTTGTCAGCCCGGTAGAGCAGGTCATCAGAATTCGGACGGGGGAAAAGAATCTGGAAGCTGTCTAAGTCAGGACTGAGGACTGAGGGCTGAGGACTGAGGGCTGAGGACTGAGGGCTGAGGACTGAGGACTGAGGGCTGAGGACTGAGGACTGAGGGCTGAGGACTGAGGACTGAGGGCTGAGGGCTGAGGACTGAGGGCTGAGGACTGAGGGCTGAGGACTGAGTCATCAAGGTTAGAGGTCAGGAGTCATTAAAAATCAGAAATTAGAATTTTTGGCGAGCGCAAAATTCTGATTTCTGGTTACTGGATTTCTAACTTCTGGACTCAACCCTCAGTCTTTAAAGTCTGTAGCTGGGGTAAGAGAATTTTAAAAGCTTGACCGCGATGGCTCCACTGGCGCTTCAACTCAGGAGTCATTTCCGCAAAGGTCATTTGCTCTTTGGGAACGTAAAAAATTGGATCGTAGCCGAATCCTCCCGTACCGCGAGGGGCGTGGAGAATTTCGCCGCGGCAAACTCCTTCGGCTTGCAGGACGATCGCGCCATCGGGACGAGCGATCGCGATCGCACACACAAATTGGGCTTCCCGATTCAGTTCGTTGCCAAGTTCATTCAACAGGCGTTCAATTCGATCGGGGTCGGTTTTGCCGTAACGAGCGGAATAAATACCAGGTGCGCCCTCTAAGGCGTCTACTTCCAAGCCAGAATCATCTGCGATCGCCCACTCTCCAGTCGCCTCTGCCACCTGGGATGCCTTCAGACAAGCGTTAGCCATGAAGGTGTCACCCGATTCCTCAATCTCCAGTTCCTCTGGCTTCAGGGTCAATTCCCAGCCAAATCCGCTTAAATACTTCTGCATCTCTCGCAGCTTGCCTGGATTTCCCGTAGCGACTACCAACACAGTCATCGCGATCGCTCCCTTGCTGAAATAAATAAACGCCTACACGATTATAGAAACCTGTTTTTGCAGAAGTTAAATTTTTTGGCTGGCGATCGCTATCTGAAACTTGTAAAAAATCACCCATTCAGGTGAACGAAACAGCGGAACTAACTCGCACGATAGCAGCGTCAAGCGTTTTATCTGCTATATGCATTCGATGAGCGTTGGAGTGCCGCTCGTCTCACCTAACACGCTCTCCGCTTGCAAAAACAACTCTATTGAGGTTTCTATGAGACAGATTTTCAAAAAACACTCCAAAGCCGTAAACCCCGGTGAAACAGTTCACCAGTCCGAGCGAATTTTTGCCGTTTTAGTTCTAACTGGCGTCCTGTCTTTAGGCGCAGGTCTGACACTGTTACAAACCGCATTTGCTGCCCCAGCCGGACTTTCTGAGTCTATCACCAGACTGGTTAAGGTTAAAGACCAGAAAGTGGGGCAAAATCTTGACCGTAAGCAAGCTAATCGCTTACCGCCTCGAATTGCTAACGCTGTTCGTCAAGATTTGTCGCGTCAAACTGGCATCGCTCCGGGAAAGCTCAAGATTACTCAGTTTAGCCAGGAAACTTGGCCTGATGGCTGTTTAGGACTTCCGAAATTGGGTGAATTTTGTACTCAAGCATTAGTTCCCGGTTGGCGTGTTGTCGTGTCTAGCAATAACAAAACTTGGGTCTATCGCACCAATTCTACAGGGCAAGTTTTACGTCAAGAAAAGTCGAATACTCCTGGCAGTAACATCCCAGGAAACTTCCCCAAATCTGTTGCCAATGCTGTGATTTCTGATGCCTCCACGCAGCTGGGTTTGCCGGTAAACCAGATTCGCGTCGTCCAGGCCGAACAGAAGACTTGGCCTGATGCGTGTCTAGGGATTTACGCACCTGATATTTTGTGTGCGCCAGCGACAGTAGAAGGGTGGCAGGTGACGGTAGAAGCCAGCGGAAAACGCTTGGTCTATCGCACGAATGCAGCTGGTTCTGTCGTGAAGGTGGATCAACTCGCGAGTTTGCCGAATTCCGTTCGAGATGCAGTCTTAAGGGAAGCTTCCAGACAGTTCAAAGTGCCCACTACCGAACTCAGCATCGTTCAAGCTCAACAGTACAATTGGGATAGCTGTCTGGGTTTGGGCGGTATTAACGAGAGTTGTCTTACTAATGCAATACCTGGGTGGCAAGTGACTGTACAAAGCAAGCTACAACTGTTGGTTTATCACACCAACAGCGATGGTTCCATTATTAAGTTCAATCAAGCAGCAAGTAAACTAAGCGATGCTGGTATCCTCAAGCCAATGCCAATCCCGACTAGCGAACTACCACCATCCTTAGATAAAAATGTGGTGTTTCGAGCGATTGCCAGTGGCGGTTTTACTGGCAGAACCTACGAAACTGTTTTATTGAATGACGGAAGCTTGATGCGGGTTCGCATCGGCGATGCTAATGACTCCGAACGTAGCGTTCTCCGCATTCCTGTGCAACAGGTACGACAGTTTCAGCAAATGCTAGAACGGCAGCAATTTGCCCAATTTAAGAACCTGAGTTACCCAGCACCCAGCGGTGCTGCCGATCACATCACCTACACCCTTAGCAGCCGCAAGGGTACAGTTCGCTACACCGAGATTAATCAAGGGAGTTTGCCTGCACCTTTAGAGAAGGTGATCCAAACCTGGAATCAGCTTGGCAGCAGCGCCCAAAGATAAGATCGGGCAGAATCTAGATACTCTCATTCTTAGCCAATAGGGAAAGCAGCCCCAGACTGGGGCTGCTTTCCCTATTGGCTGATATCTTGCCAGTGAAGCAACTGAATAACACAGGGATTGCTGTTTGGCGATCGCTAAACAATTCCGGCTACCGATCCTTGAGGAAGGTGTTTTGGCGATCGCGACGACTTTTCAAGGGTTTCAAGAGTTTTAGAGAGCCTTGCCAATCGGTGTTTTTGCCAAAGCTCCCGTGAGTGCAGTTTACAACCAACGATGAAAGTCTCTGTAGTTTCGCCTAGTCCGTGCGATCGCGCCGTTGCGCTAACAGCACGTTAAAGTCAGCTCTAATGAAGTGTGATTTGGGTCTAAACTAAGAGTCGAGCTGCTTTCCGAAAAATGATTTGACAGAATTTCACACTTGATTATTTATCTTTCATACTTTTTACTTTGTAATTTCTGCTTTTTTGGGCATCCTGAAAATAGACATGAATTTTTTTTAGGCTAGCGACTATGTCCACTCCGTTCCTTATTGTAGATTTGCGATTGGCTCAAACCCCTGCCAAGAAGGCTCAACCTAAAGCCCCTGCCAAAAAAACTCAAACCGCCCAACCAGCAGCCGCAGCCGCCAACGCTCAACCTGCGCCCATCTGGATGTACACTTCCGGAGGACTGCTGTTACTTCTCATTGCTGGAGCAGTATTTGTCAAGCTTAAAAAGGATGAGATGGCAAAGAAAGCCAAGATCCAGGATTTTAAAGTCAAAGACCTCCAGAAAAAGTTAAAGTTGGCGCTTGACTCTATTCATAGAATGGAAAGCAATCCTGACTTGGTTAACTCACGCGAATTCAACCTGGATTACCTCAGAATGCGAATGGATGAAGAGGTATTTCACTTTGCCATTGTTAATCAAATCAAAGTCAGAGTAAAAGACTTAATCACTATCGCCCTGCGTCCTACCCAAGCATCACAAGCCTCAGTGGGCATTGCCAGTACAGCGGGACGCCAAGTTGATGAGATTTTTGATGTCATTTATGAGACGGGAGAGGGGACGAAGCGCTCTAAGCGGGTGCTTTTCCGCATTCAAATCAAGTTAATGAAATTACCTACCCAAGCGACTTCTGCTACGATTAGCCAAATTATTGATTGTATTGAAACATTCCTCAGTCCAGCGGAAGACCACGATACTTGGCAACCCACAATTCAGGGTCGCCTTGCAAAACTACAATGGGATCAAAAAGCCAAACCGACACCACTATTGGTGCTAGAACAATTAAGTGAAGGTGGCAATGTCACTATTCGCACGAAGCGCTAGGATGTTGAGGAATAAGTTTTTTTCCATCAGCAACCAGGGTGGATTCTGCTTAGTTATTCTTTAGTGACATCTTGCTCCGGGCAGTTGAAACCGCACAGCGATAGGAAGCACGCAAACGAAACCTGCCGAGAGCAGGTTACAAAACCCTTGTTTTCGGTTAGTCCGCGCTTTTAGATTTGGAATGCAATCGTCCCAGCATTCTATTCTGAGAGCTTGATGCAAGATATGAGCTTAGTTACAATCATCTCTAAACAAAAGGCTTTCTTGAAGTGTAGATGGCAAATGAAAAGATTGCCTTTTGTAGAATGAGCCATTCGCCAAAAACCATCTAGTGTATCAAGAGAAATCAACCCACTTTAATCGGATTTTCCACTCAGAAATCTGACTTAAGCAGGCGTTTTTTCGGAAATAATTGTATCGCGGACTAGACGCCCATCTTCCATGTGAATAATTCGGTCAGCAACATCTAAAATACGATTGTCGTGAGTTACCATCAAAATCGTACATCCTTGTTCCTTTGCCAATCGCTGCATCAGCTCGACAACATCGCGACCGGACTTACTATCTAAAGCAGCAGTAGGTTCGTCAGCTAATACTAATTTAGGATGACTCACTAAAGCACGCGCGATCGCTACCCGTTGTTTTTGTCCCCCAGAAAGATTCTCCGGGTAGTAATTTATGCGATCGCCTAACCCCACCGCTTCCAACATCGCGGCTGACCTGGTTGCAGCTTCCTGTGACGGAATATCCCGATGCAGTTCCACCGACATTTGCACGTTCTGTCGCGCTGTTAGGCACTTCAGCAAATTGTGAGCTTGAAAAATATAGCCTATGTGCCGCCGCACCTGTACCATTTGGCTTTTAGAAGCTCCAATTAGTTCCTGTCCTAATACTTTCAGGCTACCTTCTTGAGGAGACCTTAAACTGCCCATTAAAGTCAATAATGTGGTTTTTCCTGACCCTGATGGCCCGGTCATGATTGTAATTTCTCCCGGTTGCATTTCCAGATTTATATCAAATAAAATTTGTTTTCTGAGCGAACCTTTGCCAAAGTAATAATTGAGATTTTTAATTACAACAATCGGTTCTTGCAGCATAATTTTTCAATTTCATTAAAATTAGCAACTAGCTATGTTAAAAATACCCTTTAAAAAATATCAGCGGGATCGGCAGCTCGTAGCTTACGGACTGCGATCGCACCTGAAATCAAGCACATAAAAATAGTTAAAAGCAACACTAGGGTTGCTCGAACAACAGTCATTGCAATCGGTAAATTTGTACCCCCTTTTATAAAAATATAAAGCCCTGACGCTAACGAAAAGCCAGGAATATAACCTAAAACTGATAAAATTAAAGCTTCTTGAAAAACAACAATTAGTAAGTATAAATCCGTATAGCCTATCGCTTTTAACGTAGCATATTCAGCTAGATGATCGGCAACATCAGTGTATAGGATTTGGTAGACAATAACTGTACCAACAACAAATCCCATTAAGGTTCCTAAACCAAAAATGAATCCAATTGATGTACTGGTTTGCCAATATGTCTTTTCAAACTCAATAAATTCTTCATGGGACAAAATTTGTACATCTGTACAATCTTTATTCATATTTTTTAAGTCTTGGCATTTTTCATCATTCTTCTTTAAATTAAAAGACTCCTTCATATTTTGAATAACTTGACTTACATCCGCACCGGCTTCTAAATTAACCACTCCAATATCAATCAATCCTCTCTGTCGTCTAGGGAACATCCGAAAAAAGTTCAAATCGCTCGTTATCAGATTACCATCGGCTCCAAATGATGCGCCTAGCGTGAATAAGCCTTGTACTTTGACGCGACGGCTTTCTACTTCTGTTTCAACAGTTTTTCCCTGCTTAAACCAATCACCAACTGCCCCAAATTCTGGACGAGACGCTTCATCAAATAAAACAACATCTGGAAGTTTAATTTTATCTCGGTTATTTTTAACTTCGGGTAAATTTAGAATTTCTGCTGCGGGATTAAATCCAATTACCATCAATTGGCGAGTGCGGCGATTTTCTGGATTTTTCCACAAGCCAAAGCCAAGATATACTGGACTGACCGATTCTACTCCGTCAAAGCTGAGAGCTTGATACAGTCGCCGCTGTGGGAAACTTTTCATGGCAATCAAAGCCGTGGACTGGGAACTGACCAAAAAAACGTCCCCCTGCATATTTTCATGCAAGCTTACGGAGCTTTGAAAAAGGGCATCGCGAAACCCTAACTGCACAAACATCAAAATGTCAGCAAAACCAATACCGGCAAGTGCCACCAGCAGCCGCATTTTTTCACGGGTAAGCTGTAACCAGGCTAGAGGAATTTTTGGCATGATTCTACAAAACTTGTTGGCAAGGGGCTAATGGCTAATTGTTAAAAAGCCATTAGTACAGATAGCTAAATACGAATTTTGACGGTGACTTTAGAGTTAGTTAGACCGGCAACGCGGCGGCTGGACTCTGCATTTAGGCGAATTTTTACTTCCACCACTCTGGCATCTACATCTGCGGCTGGATCGGTATTTAAAATATCTTTTTTCCCGATTTGCAAGCCAATTTGATTGACCGTTCCTTTGAGTTCATCGGCAAAAGCATTGCCCTCGCTGTTAATCGTCGCTTGCTGCCCTAACCGCACTTTTCCGATATCACTTTCATAGATTTCTGCGACAGCAACCATCAAATCGGTTTGCCCAATTTCAACGATTCCATTATTACCAATGGTTTCTCCAGGACGGGTATGAACTTTCAAAACTTGACCGGCAACGGGTACGCGGACATAAGCTGATTCCAAGTCGGCTTGCGCTTGTTTGACGGATGCGATCGCGTTCTCAATTTCGGCTTGTGCTGCTTGGACATCGACGGGGCGAATTTCCGCAATTTTTTCTAACGTTGCTTTCGCTTCGTTGATTTGCTGTTCTAGAGTGGCGATTGTCTCTTTAGCAGTGGCTTTGGCTTCGTTAATTTGCTGTTCCAGGGTGGCTACTTTCTGGTTAGCAGTGGCTTGAGTTTCGTTGAGTTGCCGAAGTGCCGTTTCTACTTCTAAGCGCTTGGTGTCAAAGAGAGAAGCTCCAACTGCACCTTGTTGATATAGCTGCTCATAGCGATCAAACTCCTTTTTCGCATTATCCATCTGGGCACTCAGACGGGCAATCTTGGCAACGGACGCATTTTTTTCCCCTTGCAGTTCGGCTTCTAAGCGAGCTACCGTCGCCTGTTGAGTGGCAATTCTCCCGCGTAACTCCTCTTGGGTGCGAGCGATCGCTGCCTTCTGAGCGGTGATTTCCCCCGCTTGCGCCCCAGCTTTAACTTTATTGAGATCGGCTTGAGCGACTTTGACTTGTTGTTTTGCCTTGTCCAAAGCTGCTTGTAAGCGATTGCGATTGTCGAGAATTGCCACCACTTGACCTTTTGTGACCTTATCTCCCTCACCGACCAAAAGTTGATCCACGCGAGCAGCACCCTGAATTGACATGGGCGCAGAGAGTTTGATCACTTCCCCTTGCGGTTCCAGACGCCCCAAGGCAGTCACAGCAAGCTTAGGAGGCGTACTTGGCTCTGCTGCTGGTACCGGCTGCTGAGCAGCTTCTCGCAAGGCATAGAGGTTGTAAACGGTAACGCCGCTGGTTGCTAAAGCACCAGCCACGACAACCGCGATCGCCCACCGCCCTACAGGTTTTACGAATGGTTGATTCTTGGAGCCAGATTCCTGTGCCATAGCCTCTAAGGAAATTATTTTTATTAATTAATCTTAAGAGGTAGGCATCAATCTGGCGAGGGAATCTTACTAGCAGATTAAGCACTCGGTAAGTCAAACAGAACGGTCGTCATGTAATGTTCTGCCCACTCCTCGCCAAAGGCTTTTTCTAGCACTCGACGCGTTTTGTCGTTTTGCTGCTGTTGGGTGCAGTAGTTGCGTTGACCCTGCAAAATTTCAGCTTGCTGTTCGGCAGAAACGGGTTTGGCGGCTTTGGCATTAACACAATGAATTTCTAAAAACGCCTCGACGCGAGAGAGAAACTGGGTTTCTTCCTCTGGATTACTGGGTCGAATAAAGATGCAGAATTCTGAAAAGATTGCGCCCCAAGCGGGTAGTTCGCGCGGTTGGGAAAATTGAAGGGCTGGTAGTGCCTGAAGTTCAGCGGTATAGTTTGCCGGTAAGGTGCGGTCGCTGCTTGTAGGAGAAAGATCTGCGATCGCGGCACTAATCTGTCCCCGTCCCCCGACTAAATCGCAGCCAAACATTGGCAGCGCGTATTCTGGACGCGGAAACATCACGCAATGCAAAATATCCAGCATTGTGCCGACTTTTGCCAATTCCAGGTGCATTTTGCGGAACTGCGGCGACTGGTAGCAGCGATTTTCAATCGTTAGCTTTTCACCTTCTAATCGCCCTTCCACATACCCCAACTCTTCTGGCAGGTGGTAGGGAGAAAGGTCGAGATGGCGGTGCCAAACTGCCTCGATAGTGTCCGCTAAATTGCGAATCAGAGGGTGTTGTTGTTCGCGTAGGGAAGGCTTAGAAGTTTCGAGCATTTTTTTAAAATTTGTTTTCTTTAGCGTACAAGAATCCAGTAATAAAGGCAGGTAGGTTAAGGATATCAGCTTGCCACCCGCGATAACCCAGAGTTATAACAACAGCTAATAGCTAGGGGCAGGCGATAAGTATGAAGGGTGAAGTCTTTGGCGATCGCTACCAAATCGAACAACAGCTTGGAAAACGCGCTGGAAGACGCACACTCCTAGCGCGTGACCAAAAAACGCAACAATTAGTAATCATCAAACTATTGACTTTTGGCAGTGATTTTGAGTGGGAGGAGCTTAAGTTATTTGAACGGGAAGCGGAAACTTTAAAATCTTTGACACATCCGGCGATTCCGCGCTACCTGGATTATTTTGAGCTAAATTCACCGAACTACAAAGGATTTGCCCTCGTCCAAACCTACGTGGAAGGGAAATCTCTAGAGGAACATCTCAAAGGAGGACGAACTTTCAGCGAAGCAGATATCAAGCAAATTAGCACTGCAATTCTCGAAATCCTCAACTATTTGCATAGTCGTCAACCTCCAGTTATCCACCGAGATATTAAACCCAGCAATATTTTATTAACCAATCGTTCTGGTAATAATGTTGGCGAAGTTTATTTAGTTGATTTTGGGGCGGTGCAGACTCTCGCCGCCAAGGAAGGCGGGACAATTACAGTTGTGGGAACTTATGGTTATATGCCGCCGGAACAATTTGGCGGACGTGCAGTTCCCGCATCCGATATTTACAGTTTAGGCGCAACTTTAATTTATCTGGCAACAGGTCAACATCCTGCTGATTTCCCTCAAACAGATAACTTGCAAATTGAATTTGAAAAAACTGCCAATCTCAGCCCTACTTTAATCAATTGGTTAAAGCGGATGACTCACCCCAGCTTAAATCGACGCTTGGCTTCTGCTAGTGAAGCACTACAAGCATTAAAACAAGAACATCCAACAGCAGATAGCTTTCCTCTAGTTGTCAAGAAACCAACTGGTAGCAAAATTTCACTGACTAAAAATGCAGATTTTATTAAAATTAGTATCCCTCCGAAGGGATTTACTGCTTCTACGATAGGGTTGTGCTTTTTTGCGATCGCTTGGAATTCATTCATCTTCGTGTGGACAAGCTCTGTCCTATTTGCACCACTAGGCTTCAACTTGTTTATGGTGTTGTTTTCACTACCCTTTTGGTTTGCTGGCGTGAGTATGAGCTGGCAGATTCTCTTTGCGTTATTTGGACGAGCGCAGCTTTATAGCAATCAAAAGCAAATTTCACTGACATGGGAAATATTTGGATTTAAATTCCATCGTCCTCGTCCAGCATTGAGACAGGATATTAACAGGTTGGTATACATCCCGAAACACCATAAAAAAGACTCAGAAGGAAACCGGGTTGATGTTCCAGGCAAAATCATTATTGAGGCAGGATTAAGGCAGTATGAACTTAACGCTGAGAGTGGCGGCATCCATGAAGCGGAACTCGAATGGTTAACCCAAGAACTTAGCGAATGGTTGGAAATACCCATTACAAGAGATTATCTTCCTCCAGCCGCTCGATAGTCTCCTATAGTTGATTGTGGATAGTTCGCAGGAAACGGGTATGTTTGGTTTAGGATGGCCTGAAGTGGGAGTAATCGCGATCGCAGCGATTTTAATTTTCGGTCCCAAAAAGATTCCCGAACTGGGAAGTTCGCTGGGTAAGACTTTACGCGGCTTCAAGGACGGAGTAAGGGGCGTGGACGAGGAACCATCAGATGAAAATCAAGACCTCAAATAACGGGTAGGGACACGGCATTGCCGTGTCCCTACAAATACATAACTGATGAGCGTTTAAAGGGTCTGTGCTACAGACGCCTTCAAGCTATTTTGATTTTCTATCGACGGTGCAACCGGCTGATGTCCGTTTTCCCCTTGAGGGCGACGCGCCTCAATTAAGCTAATCGCACGGGTGACGCTTTCTGGCAAAATGACCACCAAACTGCCTTCTGGAGCTTGCTCCAGCGCCGTATTTATGGCGGTCGTCTCATCCAGAATGGTTTCATAGCGGGAATCTGGCTTTTCTTGCTGAATTCCCTGAGAGATTAAGGCAGCTGCCTCACCGCGAGGACGCCCCCGCGTATCATCATCTTCCTTGATGATGATGCGGTCAAACATATTAGCCGAGAGTATGCCCAGAGTAACGAAATCTTCGTCGCGGCGATCGCCAGGGCCACCCACCACACCAATTCTCTCACCAGGCCAGTTGCGGACAAAACCACCTAACGCCTCATAGCTGGCTGCATTGTGAGCATAATCGATCAGAGCATTATATTTGCCCATCTCGAACATATTCATCCGTCCTGGTGTCTGAGCGGTTGAAGCGCGGAACGTATTTAAGCCCTGACGAATTTCCTCAATCTTCACCCCTTCCGCAAAAGCCGCCAAACTCGCCGCTAGCGCGTTGGCAATCTGAAAAGGTGCCCGTGCCCCCATCGTCAGCGGCACATTCACCGCTTGTTCAATCCGTAGTACCCAATCTCCCTTCAAAATTGACAAATAGCCATTTTCATAAGCCGCTGCCAAACCGCCCCGACGGGTATGTTCTCGCACCAGCTCATTTTCTGGATTCATGGTGAAATAAGCTACTTGTCCTTGCACCCGCCGCGCCATCGCTGCTACCAAGGGATCGTCGGCGTTCAGGACGGCATAGCCTTCTGGCATCACCGATTCCACCACGACGCTCTTGAGATGAGCCATATCTTCGATCGTTTCAATATCGCCAATTCCCAGGTGGTCGGCAGCCACGTTTAAGACGACACCCACATCAGAGGCACTGAAGGCTAAACCAGAGCGGAGAATCCCCCCCCGCGCCGTTTCTAGCACCGCCACTTCTACCGTGGGATCTGAAAGAATCAGCTGGGCACTTTGAGGGCCGGTGTTATCCCCCGGTTCCACCATATAATCCCCAATGTAGGTGCCATCGGTGGTCGTGTAGCCAATCGTTTTCCCCGTCTGCTTGAAGATATGGGCAATTAGACGAGTCGTTGTTGTTTTACCGTTGGTGCCAGTAATGGAAATGATGGGAACGCGAGTGGGCGCTCCAGGCGGGAAGAGCATATCTAGCACTGGGGCAGCCACATTTCGCGGCAAACCCTGGCTGGGACAAACGTGCATCCGGAATCCGGGGGCGGCGTTCACCTCAACAATCACCCCATCCATTTCTCGCAAGGGTTTGCTGATATCGGATGTCACCACATCAATTCCAGCAATATCCAACCCGATAATCTTGGCGACTCGTTCGCAAAGCCAGATATTTTCGGGATGGATCTCGTCAGTCCGGTCAACAGCAATCCCGCCAGTGCTGAGGTTGGCGGTTGCCCGCAGATAACAAATCTCTCCGGCGGGTAGCACGGTCTCCAGGGTATACCCCTGCCGTTGCAACAGCGTGAAGGTGGTGCGATCTACTTCAATTTTGGTGAGGATGTTATCGTGCCCTTCACCCCGATGGGGATCGCTATTGGTTAGCTCAATCAATTGCTCGATGCTGGATGTGCCATCTCCTACCACATGGGCGGGGACTCGTTCCGCAACTGCCACCAATTTGCCGTTGACCACCAATACTCGGTGGTCGCTTCCAGTATAGTAGCGTTCAACAATCACCGAGCGAGTTTTAGAAGCACTCTTGGCAGCATCATAGGCTTCTTCTGCTTGTTGGAAGTCGGTGATATTGATAGTAATGCCCCGTCCGTGGTTGCCGTCGAGGGGCTTGAGGACGATTGGGTATCCCCCCACCTCTTGAATGGCGTCTTCAAGTTCGTCCAGGTAGTGAATTACCGTGCCGCGCGGAACCGGCACCCCGG
The DNA here is from genome assembly GCF_014695635.1 of Coleofasciculus sp. FACHB-712. Lineage (NCBI taxonomy): Bacteria > Bacillati > Cyanobacteriota > Cyanophyceae > Coleofasciculales > Coleofasciculaceae > Coleofasciculus > Coleofasciculus sp. FACHB-712. The sequence goes on from NZ_JACJOQ010000484.1 coordinate 21,916, forward strand.
CTTGGCGCAACATTTTTTTGGTGCCTTCTTTGTCGGAGGCAAGTTCGACACCCAAAATGCTAGAGTGGTTGCTCAAAGTCGCCTGCATCCGCTTCTGGTAGACGCCATACCCTATCTGAATCATGGCGCGAACGCTTAAAGGCATCCAGGGAATTCCCCGCGCTTCGGCTTCTTTGACAATGGTTTCGGTGCTGGGACCGAGGGCAGCAGCCCGTGCGAAATCCCTCAGGTCTTTGAGATCCTGTGCTAACTCCTGAGCGGAGTAGGTGCCGGTGTCTACAATACTCTGACAAAGGCGCACGGCGGCTCTGGAGGCATAGCGACCGGCTTGTTCATCGTGGTACTCAATGACCACCTGGTAAATGCCTGGGGTGGCTGTTTCGCGGGTACGACCAAAGCCAGATGGCATCCCAGCGAGTTCCTGGAGTTCTAGGGCAACGTGTTCGATGATGTGTCCCATCATCGTGCCTTCTTTGACTCGGCTCAAGAAACCACCTCGACAGCCAGGGGAACAGAAGTGTTCTTCCAGACTTGGCAGCACCTGGATTAATCCCTCGTAGAAGCCAGGAATCTGATTGGATGGCTTTTCTGCAAGTTCTTCTAAATCTAGGCGCATGACGACCAATTTTTGCCGTCGAATACTCCAGTAGTTGGGACCCCGTAATGTCTGGATTTTTAAAATTCTCATGGCTACTTTTGCGGGTGATTCAGAGGATGTGGGCTGTCGAATCGCGGGTAGGGACGAAGATGCAAGCGATTTCACATCTGCTGCTTTTAAGAGAAAACTTTGCCAGAAAGGCTTCGCCCTTACTGAATCCGCTGCTACTTTAAGCAATTCCCTAGTTTCCAGCTTTAAAAAGTCACTAGACTGTTCTCCACGAACAGTTTTTTACCAAAAAGGCAATCATGACAAGTTTTAAATTTGGAATTGAAGTACCGCTAGTAATATTCACTCATCAGCCATCGGGTAGCAGGATGACTCGCTGGTGTAAATGGTAGCGATCGCCATAACTAAGAATATGCAACCGTAGATTGAAAATACTAATCGGATCGGTTGCTCCCACTAAAGATTGATTCGTGTGAGATATCTCCCCAGGATCGACGATAGACACGGTGCCTTTGCCGACTACCTGTAAAAGACCATCCGCTTCCACTAAGGCGCAAGTATCTTCGTCAATCCCAATCCCTAATTTGTCTGGATGAGCCGAAATCGCACTAATCAGACGCGCCATGCGATTGCGATTGTGAAAGTGTTGATCTACGATCACATCCGGTAAAATCCCTAACCCTAGCGTCATATCGACTAGGGAACGATTGGGAGACTCGCCGCTACCGCCTCCCGCAATCATATGATGTCCCATCACCGCCGCTCCTGCACTGGTTCCTGCCAGCGTAATCTCTCCCAGTTGCGCGCGGTATCGGACTCTTTCCATAAATGGCGTCTCGCCAAGCAGTCCACAGAGTCGCAGTTGATCGCCTCCAGTCATGAAAACCCCTGTACACTCTTCAATGTACTCCTGCATCAAGGGATCGTAACTCTGCTCCCGTTCGCGGATATCTAACACTTTCACTACTTTCGCACCCATTTCTTGAAAGATGGTGAGGTAGCGATCGCCAATCACCGCAGGTTCTCTGGATGCTGACGGAATAATCGCAATGCAGGCATCAGTCGAGCCAGCACGATTAAAAAAGGTTTGTAATATCTCTCGTCCGTGAACTTTGTCTTCCGCACCGCCGATCACCATGATGGCGGTTTTCGTTGATTGGGGCATCCTCTGTACTAAGGATTGAGGTTCTAACTGCAGCATCATGTTGCTCTTGAGCATAGGGTGATATCGAATACTATCGTTCTGCCAGTTGATAGGAATGCCAATTTATCCTGATGCATGGTTCTTGCTCAACTCCCTCTAACCCCCTTGCTCACCAGGACAATCTCTCTTTTCACGCTTGTCAATCGTCTCAATTTCCTTATCAATCTTTCTGGCAGGCGTTCCATCAACATCACCAAACAATTTAATTGTTTTTCTAGGTTGTTGAGTAACAAACGTTACAGATCGCCCATAGCTTGTCGCTTTTGGGCTTAATCCTATATGCATAATGCCAGATCGAGTCAACTTTTTTTATAAAATATTTAACATTATCTTGCGATTAGGGATACCGGGTAGTGGGTAATCGGTAGGAATTCGTAGGGAATGGGTAAAATCAACCTACTACTTAACTATCACCGACTTCTGCTGTGCGATTTGATATTGTTACTCTTTTTCCAGATTTTTTCTCCTCTCCTCTGAGTTCGGGACTGTTAGGGAAAGCTTTAGCCAAACAGATTGCTTCTGTGCATCTGATCGATCCCCGTAACTTTGCCACCGATAAACACCGCCGCGTGGATGATGAGCCTTACGGCGGCGGAGTAGGGATGTTGATGAAGCCAGAGCCGATATTTGGTGCTGTGGAGTCACTGCCAGTTCTAGCCAGACGCGAGACGATCCTGATGACGCCGCAGGGAGAACCGATGAAGCAACCGCTGTTTCGAGAATTGGCAGCCAATTATGACCAATTGGTAATTATTTGCGGTCATTATGAAGGTGTCGATGAGCGGGTGCTGAATTTGGTGACACGGGAGGTATCTTTAGGGGATTTTGTCTTGACTTGTGGAGAAATCCCGGCGCTGGCACTACTCAACGGCACCATTCGCCTACTACCGGGAACGGTGGGGAAGGAAGAGTCTTTAAAAGCAGAAAGTTTCGAGGCGGGGTTGTTAGATTATCCTCAATACACCCGTCCTGCTGACTTTCGCGGGTGGAAGGTGCCGGATGTTTTACTATCGGGGAATCATGCGGAGATTGAACGCTGGCGAAGAGACAGACAAATCGAGAGAACGCGCGATCGCCGTCCCGATTTATTTGCTGCTTGGTTGCAAGATTCCAGTTCCAACCAAAAACCAAAAACCATGAATCAGAATGAGCTTGAAAATGATATCGTCACCGTTAGCACACTACAGATAGCGCTAACAGCCCAAGCGGGTGCGATTCAATCAAAATTGTCTCAATTAAGTCTCACGGCGAATACTCAAACCCAGGAAGGGTTGATGCAGCTACTACAAGCATCTGTGCAAGCACTGCTAGAAAATTCCGAATGCTGGACTCATGTGTTGGGGAGTTCACAGACAGTTTCTAGTCGGGAGGAAGCCGAAACAGTCTTCAACAAACTTTCGTTACAAGAACGTAGCAAATTTACGGCTGAAACCCTCTCTAACGTAGATGGCAAAGTTACCCAGCAACAAGTTGAACTCGATCCAGATGAAGAACAACCTGCATACATCGTCGTAACATTGCTAATCGGCACGGCTGACGATCAGCCGTTATTTGAAAACCTCAATTCTGCACATACTGTAAAGCTTGCTTTAGAGAAAGTTACAGCCATCAGCCTCGACTATCTAATGGTGTTTGAACTACTCTGGAGTCCTCAGGTAGAAACTGATGCACTAACTCAAGAGGAACTTTTGAGCGAGTACCGTGACCTGGTAGCGATCGCTTAATCTCAAGTTTTACAACTGACTGCTTGCAGGCTAAAAAGCTTAAATTATGGAGAAAATCAGCCGGGTTTAGTTTGTTCCAAATTATGATTTTCTCAGGTTGAAGTGGAGTCGTCCCGGTGTTAAAAAAGCTTTTCAAATATGTACTGGTAGGTGTAGTGCTGGTGCTGGGCTACCACGCGATCGCTTCTGCCATTAGTGCGGCATCGACTCGTCAGCCTGTGTGGTCAGTAAACCTACACGCTAGTACGGCACCAATCGCAACAGAGAACCGATTGCTGGTGCCAACGGGGAATACAAAGCCCTCAGCACTTCAATCACTCGATCCGGCAACCGGGAAGGTGCAATGGCGGAGCCAGCAGCCGATTGGCAGGGTGTTTGCTATAGAGGGTAATACTATCTATGCCAGCGATTTCGGGCTACTGCCACTAGTTGACGATCCCAAAAACCTGGTGACGCTTGATGCCAACACAGGCAAGACAAAAGCAGTATTGCCACTTGACAATTCAGACTTTGCGGGAATGATTGGAGTATCTCAGGGAGCCTTCATTCTCAACAGCTATGTCAGACAGGGAGTAGAGAGCGATCGCAACGAAATTTCTGCCCGTACTCCAGATAAACTGCTCTGGAAGTTTGTCACCCCCAAAGACAGTATGGTTTCTACCTTTGAGAGTGTGGACTCCAAATCGCCTGTGGTTCAAAATGGGGTAGTGTTTTTGCCCGTGTTAGTTAATCCCAGTACACCCCAAAGAGGATACCAACTCACCGGATTGGATGCCGCTACAGGCAAAGTCCTCTGGACTTGGAACACCTCAGCTGAGCTAACGGATGTCACAGTTTTAGGAGACACTGTATATCCGGCAGTGTATAGCAAAGACCGTACAGGAAAGGAACCTGGTTGGGTCAAGGCACTCGATTTAAAAACGGGCAAGGAACGCTGGACTCATACGATGCGGGGCGGTGAAGCCAAGCTAGCGAGCGATCGCGAAGTCTTCATCTGGGATGGTGATGTCAAGACGAGTACGCGATTTGTCGTTTTGGATCGGCAGACTGGGGCTATGCTTCGGCAATTTACCTTATCTCGCCAGGATCGGCAAGAACCCAGACCCATCGCTCTGGCGGACAATATTATTTACACGGCTGATATGGAAATCGAAGGTGTCAGCGCTCTTGGTTTCTATGGTTCAGCAAAGAACCATAGTCGGGTGAATGCCTTCGATGCCACAAGCGGACAGGTGCTTTGGCACACCCCGACACTCCGTGAAAGCCATATTTATCGATTTGTTCTGAATGGCGATCGCTTGTTCTTAAGCAGTAACGGGCTAGAAAACAATGTCCAGAGTGTTGTGCAGTCCTTTTCTACTCGCTAGAACCGCTGACGCAAACTCCAGACCAGAAACCCGCCTGAGATCGCAGCGTAAAGCACAACGCTGACAGCTGCGATCGCCCAAAAGAATGGATTCCAAGCACTCTGGCTGACATCAATCCCCATCGGGCCGATAAACCTTTGCAGCACATCGATACCGATACTACTTGCGATCGCGCCAACACCACTGACCAGTACCCACCAACCTGCTTGCGGCACTTTTGTTCTCAGCACTAGCCACTGAGCCACTCCCAGCAAGATCCCATAGATACCATCAAACAAAAACTGAGGCAGCACAGACATAGTGGGCATCATGCCACCTATCAAGCCGGAAGCTGGGGGCATGAGTGTCGCTGCCCACAGCCCGTTAATTACCGCCAAGGCGATCGCACTTCCCAAACTGGTTGCCAGAACCCAAGAGCGAATAGATGGGAGCCACTGCCTTAAAACCAGCCATTGAGCAGTTCCGCCTAAAGCACCGCCGATCAATCTAAATACGATGAGGATCAACAAAAGGCTAGTGCTACCTCCAGTGAATCCTCCCCCTGTCGCTGATGCAACCGCTCCGGCAACTCCGTCCACAATGATTTGCAGCAGTTTAGCCACGACACAGGCAACTAACCATTGCCACAAAAGTTTCTTCCATGCCAAAGATTTGTCTATCGTCACGAGCAATCAGCCTTTGAGTCATTCATCTGTCAAATTTGGCTTATTTTAAGGGCAGATTATTAGCGACAAACCCCCATTTGCCGTCCTGATAAACAGCTGCCAGACCTTCAGAAAACTTCGTCGCTACATCAAATTGAGGGGTAATCATAAACTTGCCAGTTTTATCAATAAAACCCCATTTACCACCCTGAGCAGCGGGTGCCAGCCCCTGAACAAATTGGTCTGTCTCTTCAAACTGCGGTGAAATAAGGATTTTCCCTGTTTTATCGATGTAACCCCATTTACCAGCCTGATTGATGGCTGCCAGTCCTTCAGAGAAATTTATCGCTTGATCAAACTGAGGAGAGATAATCATCTTTCCTGCTTTATCAACATAGCCCCATTTTCCCTGTTTTTGGACAGCAGCTAATCCTTCAGAAAAAGGAGTACAGTCATTAAACTGGAGTGGGATCGCAACCTTACCTTTACTGTCAATATAGCCACATTTCTTGACTTGTCTGACGGCTGCTAAACCCTGAGAATATGCGACTGTCGCCTCAAATTTGGGTGGAACAATAAACTTGCCGGATTTATTAATAAAGCCCCATTTCTTGCCCTGCTGAACCTCTGCCAATCCCTCAGAAAAAGGCATAGCGGGTAAAATCTGGGCATCAAACTGAGGAGGAATGATAAACTTGCCAGTTTTGTCAATGTAGCCAGTTTTGCCACCCTGCCGGACGGCTGCCAGCCCTTCGGAAAATACGCTACAACGCTCAAACTGTAACGGGATGACAACTTTACCTGTTTTACTGAGATAGCCGCATTTGCCAGTAAAACCGCCCAGTTGCACATCTACCAGTCCCTGAGAAAACGAGCCAACAATATCAGGTGCTTCCTCTCCTTCGCCATTGTCAGGTCCAACCCTAAATTTGGGAGGAATGATGAACTTACCAGTTTTGTCGATAAAGCCTTTTTTGCCCTCTTTTTCAACCTTAGCCAGCCCATCAGAAAATGGGTAGACATCATCAAACTGAGGAGCGATCGCCAGATTGAGAGTTGCTTTGGTTGCAAACATCTGCTCATCTGTTACATCGGCGGAAGCTTCTTGAGTTTGAGGATAGAGACTTATGGACAGGAGCAAGAATCCACTAAATAGGACAGCTCCACTTAAGGGATGTATAGATGTTTTGTTCACAAGCAAAATCTCTCAACGTTGCAGATGATGGATTGAAGAATCATCGTTGTTTTTTACCTTGAGTAGATGCTAATTGTTTCTCTGCCTGTTGCAGACTCTGGCGCGCATCTGCATCATTTGGATTGAATTTTAGGGCTTGTTTAAAAGCTGCGATCGCTTCTGGTAACTTTTTCTGTTTCATCAAAGCTATTCCCAAAAGGTAATAGATGTCACCATTTTTATCTTTCTTTTTAGATTTCCATTCAATCCCTTTACGGTAAGTAGCAACTGCCTCATCTAATTTGTTTTGTTTAACTAGAACCTGTCCCAACCCTTGATAAGCATCTGTATAGGAAGGATAGAGTTCAATCGCTTTGCGGTAAGCCGCAATCGCCTCATCTAATCGGTTTTGTTCAGCCAGTATCCACCCCAGCCCTTCGTAAGGTGGATGGTAATTAGGTACAACCTGAATTGACTTTTGGTAGGCAGCAATCGCTTCTTCTGGTTTTTTCTGTATAGCCAAAGCATCGCCTAAGCGCAGGTATGTCAGGTTGGCCTTTGGGTCTAACTCAATCGATTGGCGATAAGCTGCTACTGCCTCATTTGTTTTTTCTTGTCCCAGTAAAGCGTTACCTATGTGGTAGTATGCATCGTCATTCTTCGGTTCTAGTTCAAGCGTTTTGCGAAAACTTGCCTCTGCTGCAACCCATTGACGTTCGTAAGTGAGAGCAAGCCCCAACCATAGATGATTCTTAGCTTTTGTAGGTTGCTGTTCAGCGGCTTTGCGACAAGGCGCGATCGCTTTTGCACTTTCTCCTTGTTCCACTAACGCAAAACACAGACCAAAGTGGGCATCAACCAACGTTGGGTCAAGTTGTAGAGCTTTGTTAAGTGCTTAAGCAAAATTAATTACATATTCGGTTCCGACTTTTTTTAGCACATTTTTGACATACTTTACTAAACTTTTCCAGTCCCGATAAGCCTCTATCTCTATCCATTCA
>NZ_JACJOQ010000485.1:0-1982 GCF_014695635.1 Coleofasciculus sp. FACHB-712
GAAGGTGTTTACCTCTACGTTTCACCTGTATGCAGTATTTTACTGGGATATAAGCCGGATGAACTTCTGGGACGCTCGGTGCTTGAATTTTGCCACCCGCAAGATTTAGTCCTGATAGAGGAATTTGCTCAGAATGACACGGTTGCTTTAAGAGAACATCCAACTCAACTAAATTTTCCAGACATCAACACAGTTAGCTACCGAATTCGTCATCGGCAAGGTTATTACATTTGGTTTAAAACTACGCTCCGAACTATCCGCCATCCGGATACGGGAGCAGTGCAAGAAATCATCGCTGTTTCGTGCGATATTAGCCAACGCCAGCAAGCAGAAGCTGAGTTAAGAGAAAGTCAAGAAAAATATAAAATTCTTTTTCAATGCTTCCCAATTGGCATTTCTATTACCGATAATAACGGCAATATTGTTGAAGCCAACCAAGCTTCAGAAAAAATTCTAAAGTTATCTATTGAAAACCATAAAAATAGAAGGTGCGACAGCAAAGAATGGCGAATCGTTCGACCGGATGGTAGCTCGATGCCACCGCAAGAATTTGCTAGCGTTCGGGCGTTAAAAGAAAATAAGGTGATTGAAAATCGAGAAATCGGAATTGTGAATGACCAGGATGAAATTACCTGGCTTAACGTCACTGCGATTCCCATTCCTCTCAAAGATTATGGCGTTGCGATCGCTTACATTGAGATTACAGAGCGTAAAACCGCCGAGGAAAAAGTTGAGAAATCGCTTTCTCTGCTGCGCGCTACGCTTGAATCAACTGCTGACGGCATCGTTGCAGTGAGCCTAGAAGGAGATATTGTCAGCTACAATCAGAAGTTTCTTCAGATGTGGGAGGTTCCCGAAGACCTAATCGGCTCGCCTCGCGCTAACGAACAAATCGTCTTTCTTAAAGACCAGTTGAAAGAGCCAGAAGCTTTTCTAAAGCTGGTTTGGGAACTTTCCAGGCAACCAGAAGCTAAGGCATACGACATTCTGGAATTAAAAAACGGGAAAATCTTTGAGCGCTACTCCACACCGTACCGACTCGGCGAACAAATCATTGGCAGGGTTTGGAGTTTTCTTGACATTACAGAACGGACGCGAACTGAGGAGGCATTACGCTCTTCTATTGAGCGAGAGCGCTTGCTGGGAAGAATACAAGGGCGCATCCGCCAATCGTTGCATTTAAACGAAATCCTCAACACAGCGGTTGCAGAGGTGCGAAACTTTCTGCCAGCCGAACGAGTTGCTCTTTATCGGCTCGATGCTCGCGGTGCCTGCTTTGTCGTCGAATCTGTCGCACCCGGTTGTGAATCGATTCTGGATGTCTCGCTGTATGACCCCTGCTTTGAGGCGGAATATATCCAAAAATTTCAAACCACCGGGTATGTGTCAGCGGTGGATGATATTTACCAAGCGGATCTGCCTGCGAGTTACGTGAAGTTACTCGCAGGGGCAGGAATTCGGGCAAATTTGATGGTGCCAATCTTGATTCGGGAACAGGGAGGCAACCGAGAAGCGAATAATGAATCGAATAGCAACAATCCCGCCCCACTCCGTCCCTCTTTATCCAATCCAGCCGCCAAAATTCATTTGTGGGGCATACTCTGCGTCCATCAATGCTCTGGATCTCGTCACTGGGAGCCTTATGAAATTAAGTTGTTGCAACAATTGTCCGTCGGGTTAGCGATCGCAATTCAGCAGTCTTCCCTCTTTAAACAGCTGGAGGAAGCCAACCGGGAGTTGCAGTGTATCGCTTCTCTGGATGGCTTAACTCAGGTGGCAAATCGGCGCAGGTTTGACGAATATCTTGCCCAAGAGTGGCGGCGGCTGGGACGAGAACAAGCGCCAATATCGCTAATTTTCTGCGATATCGACTGTTTTAAAATTTACAACGATACCTACGGTCATCAAGCTGGAGATAGCTGTTTGCGACAGGTTGCTGGTGCGATTCGGTTGATGCTAAAGCGCTCAACCGATTTAGTTGC
>NZ_JACJOQ010000486.1:0-10618 GCF_014695635.1 Coleofasciculus sp. FACHB-712
AACAGCGGTAGTGGGAATAAGATTTTACAACCTTTGCTGGGCGACCAATCTCTGATATTACTAGATGGCGATCGCCACCAGCGCCAGCGACAGCTATTGACTCCCCCCTTTCACGGGGAACGAATGCGAGCTTACGGCAAGTTGATTTGTGACATTACCGAGGAAGTCATAAATCGGCTAACGATTGGCAAACCCTTCCTAATTCGTGCCACCGCGCAAGAGATTTCTCTGGAAACCATCTTAGGCGCTGTCTTTGGGATCAATGAGGGTCAGCGTTTCCAGGAACTCAAGGGACTCCTTACTTCGATGCTGGATGCTGTGAGTTCTCCCCTTTCCTCCGCCGTCCTCTTTTTTCCATCACTCCAACGAGATTTGGGTTCTTGGAGTCCTTGGGGAAAATTTCTTCGCCAACGGCAGCAAGTTGACCGACTCATTTACGATGAGATTCAGCAACGCCGGGAGCAATTCGATCCAGATCGCACAGATATTCTCACGCTGCTGATGTCTGCGCGGGATACTGATGGGCAACCAATGACGGATGAAGAATTGCGCGATGAGTTAATGACCCTCCTGTTGGCGGGTCACGAAACCACGGCTTCAGCGATCGCTTGGGCATTGTATTGGATACACCGTCAGCCAGAGGTACATGACAAGCTTCTCCAGGAACTGAATAGTGTTGGGGATGTTTCAGATGTCAGCGCCATTTCTAAACTTCCCTACCTCAACGCTGTTTGCTCGGAAACGTTGCGAATTTATCCAGTGGCGATATTTACTTTTGGTCGAATTACGCGATCGCCAGTGCAACTGATGGGCTATCAATTTGATGCCGGTACACCGCTTGCTGCCTGTATTTATCTGGTTCATCACCGTGAGGATATTTACCCCCAAGCAAATTCTTTCAAGCCTGAGCGCTTTTTGGAACGGCAATTTTCTCCCTATGAATATTTGCCCTTTGGTGGCAGCAATCGTCGTTGTATCGGGATGGCATTTGCCTTGTTTGAAATGAAGCTGGTACTGGCGAAGATGCTTTCGCGTTATCAACTAGCTCTCACCGATCAACGTCCGGTTAAACCTGTCCGTCGTGGCGTTACCTTAGCACCCCCGGCAACGATGCAGATGCTTATCACCAGTCAGCGTCCCCAGAATACTCAAATACATCAGCCCCTTTCTACGTCTGCATAAATAACTGCTCGCTCAATTGTCATTCAGTTTGAGTTTTAGCCAGTCCAATCAGGATTTACAAGAAACGCTTGGAAAACTAACAGGTACGGCTGAAGATATGCCAAAAGACTCTATACACTGCAAAAATGGCTTGTGAAAATCCCTAGTAAATTTGCACAGTTCTGACTCTTATTGATTCCTTTTCTCTTCAGTCCTATCTTCTAATGAAAAGGTCATGGGCTTAAAATATGCAAGTCTTGGTACCAAATCTTCTTTCCCATGTCCTCTTGCAATTCACAGCAGCGGCGGGAAAACCCCGCCTCTACAGGATTCAGCAATTTTTAAAGTCAGGACATCCAGAAGCGATCGCTATCTTGGTAGCGATCGCCTCTGGTTTAAGATTGAGAAAAACAACGATTTTGTAAATATGGTGAAGTAAATGCTCAATTTCTATGTATTTTTAGCTAAAGGCTGGTTAAAATCCGGAACTTTTAAGTGTTTTCTTCATTCTCAGATTTGTTGAAGCATAGTATCTTTAGTTAAGAACTAATCAGGGCAAAATAATGATAATACTTAACATTATTCTAATTTGTGCAGGTTTAGGGATTAGTAGTTGGTTACTTTTAAGTTATGGAAATGAGTTAGTTAAAGCGATAAATGTCTTGTTTTCAGGATTAGAATCTATATTTATGGTGATTATCGTTATTGTTTTTAAAACTGTAAAATCCCTAATAATTGGAGGAATGATTGCTCTAGTCTGTGCTGGAATATTTAAAATAGCGGGTGCCCAGATAAGCCTTTTAAAAGCCGCTGCGATTGCAGTAGGAATTATATCTTTCGCTTTTCTCATGCTTAAAACCTTCGTAGAAGAGTGGAGTAACTTTTACTGGAGTATCCGCAATGTGATTCGCAACAAATATCGCTAATGGTAAAAACATCTAGTTTCTAAACAGAGCAAACTAAGCTAAGATTTTGAAGATTGTCATCTTCCAGTTTTTCTTATGAGAATTGCCCAAATTGCACCGCTGTGGGAACGAGTGCCACCTTTTCGCTACGGCGGGATTGAACTCATTGTCAGTTTACTAACTGATGAATTAGTTCGGCGCGGTCATCAGGTAACATTATTCGCCTCTGGAGACTCGATTACAAAAGCTCAGATGAAGTCAGTGCATAACCAGGCGCTGCGCTTAGATTCAAAGATTAAAGAGCCTGGAGTTTATGAGCTAATGATGCTCTCTCAGGTCTATCAACAGGCGCATCACTTTGATATTATTCACTCCCATGTCGGCTATGCAGCTCTGCCCTATACGCCTTTTGTGAAGACGCCGACCGTACACACCACACACGGCATTTTCACGCCAGATAATGAGAAAATATTCCGGCAATTTGCATGGGAGCCTTATATCAGTATCAGTGAAGCTCAGAGAGAACCCCGACTCGGTTTAAATTACATCCATACGGTCTACAACGGCATCGACCCAGCAGTATATCCCTTTCAGGAAAAAGCAATTGAACCGCCCTATCTAGCCTTTGTGGGACGTATTTCCCCAGAAAAAGGTCCGGAAGGAGCAATAAAAATTGCTCGTGCCAGCGGCTATCCTTTAAAAATGGCAGGTAAGGTTGACCCGGTAGACAAAGTTTATTTTCATGAACAGATAAAACCGCTGATTGATGGCGAACAAATCCAATATCTCGGTGAAGTTTCTCACGAAGAAAAGGCGCAGTTACTAGCAGGTGCCACCGTGACGCTATTCCCGATTACCTGGCGGGAACCATTTGGCTTGGTAATGATTGAATCGATGGCAACGGGGACGCCGGTGATTGGAATGGCGATGGGTTCGGTGCCAGAAGTCATCGCGCATGGCAAGAGTGGATTTGTTTGTCACTCTCTGCAAGAAATGATTGACGCAATTCCACAAGCGATAACCTTAAACCGCCAGACGTGCCGAGACTACGTTTTGAATCGCTTTAGCGTCAAGACGATGGTGGATGAGTATGAACGAGCTTATCAAATGACGCTAATGGGGAATCCGGAAGGAGTAAAACACTAGCAAATTACTAATTTTTGGCATAAGTTTTTTCCTTGAATTTGATTAATTCTAAGGGATCTAAACCAGAGGGTGTCATCAATTCTTTTGCTAATAAATACCCGGCACAAGTCCAGGTTTGATGCCTTCTGGCTTCTCGACCAATTAAGTGACCGCTTTTCCCGTCATAATATTCAGGCCAATCTTCTTTTTGCAACCGTTTTCCAGCTTTTTCAATTGCTGCTTTTGCAAACTGCATATATTCTTCTTCTTTTGCATCTTGACCCAATTTTCGAGCGGCGGCTGCCCACATCCACATCAAAACAGGCCAACTTCCCCCATTGTGATACGACCAAGGGCTATTTTTAGGATCGCAACCCGTCAAAATTCTCCAATCTTCGTCTTCTATGGCTGGATAACAGATTTTAAACGGCATTTGCCCAAGTAGCTCTTTATGCCGTCTTTCGATGAGATTCATGATTTTCTCGGACTGATCGTTGGTCACTAAAGAACAAACAATCGCCATCAAGTTACCCACCGAAAAGAATCGGAAATCCATCTGCGATGGGCCAATATTCCCGACTAAATAACCCCCGTCGTCTGGCAGCCACTCGTCTAAATTAGCGTAAGGAATGGAGGCAGCATAGATATTGTATTTGTTGATAGCGGTTGCGCCATATTCTTCAACATTGTACTGATAGGTTTGATTTAGACGATCCATATCCATCCAATACTCAGTCCGAATATGGTTCGCGAGAGAACCCAATCGTTTCTGTATTGCTGAGAGAATATCTTTATTGTTGTGATTTTTGCGATCGAGTAGCTCATCCGCAGCACGCAAGGCAGCGTAGAATAGAACTTGGATTTCTAGAGGGTATCCATAGATGCCCATCCGACGGTCAATCATACAAGCTCCATCAGGAACTAAGAGCGTCGGTTCTCGATCGAAGCGATCGCTAAAACAAAGTTCCAGAATTAACCTGATCCCTTCTTGGAAGTCGGTTTGATGGACTAAGGTGGTGTTTCCCGTTGCTTTCCAATAAGCCCGCAACAGGATAATCCACCAAAGGCTAGAATCAACCGGCGTGACTCTAGCGATCGCGTGCTGACCAAAATCGGGGTCTAAGTGTTCTTTGCCCTTCTTATTCTTAATAATTTTGAAGCTAGCTGGCATTAAAACTCGACCCGTATTCAAAAAAGTTTCGGATCTTTCTTGCTGGTGTAGTTCTAACGTTACTTCTAGAAAATTTTTGACAATTTCCTTGCCGTTGACTGTCACCTCTTTTTTGTTATCAAGTTGAACGGAAAATTCACCTTTGACTAAAAATAAAAGTGCTACTGGAACAAAATCACGAATAAAAACTTGGTCATAATTCAGCGTATCTCTACTAACTTTTTTGGGGATATTTATTTCATTTTTATCTTTTTTATAAGTATGAGCGGCTGGAGTTCCAACCAGCCGTCCTTTATAAGAGATAAGCGAATCCACCAGTATTTGTAATGCTTCTATTTCCAGTGCCTCTACTCCCATCAGATGCGAACCTCCTTAATTTCTAGAGCAATCTATTATACGAGATGCTGCTTCATCACAGATACTTTTAAGCCAGAGAATTGTGCAACATAATCCCTTAAATAGAGCGTACTATAGAATGCAGGGTGTGGTGTATTGTTGAATTTCCATTTAACGCCGTCATCCCCGCAAAGGGCATGATTGACCAGGTTGAGCGAAGAAAAAATCCGTCCGCAGTAAGAGAGTTGGAAAAAAATTGGAAATTTTGTTCTCTCCGAACGATAGAGCGGATCGTTGATTAGATTTGTAGAAGTATAAAAAGGTCACATTTGTCGGAACCTCGCTCCTCTACTGGATATCAGTAGCGATGGATAAGGTTTTAAATTAGATTCTGTGACCCTCATTAAAACCTCACAAAGACCCTGTATTCTTGAGCAGAAACCTGATTCATGGCACCGGATATTCTTGAACTGGACGGAAAAACCTTTGTTCCCGCACAAGAGCTGCCCATTCCAGAGTGGCCTTGCGTTCTTGGCGAGCGCCCCCAACCGACTCTTACTATTAAAGACAATGACCTGTTTTTAGTCACCGATACCCTGGGCAACATTGCCGGGTGTTTAGGCGATGACATGAATGCCAGCATGGGGCTTTTCTGCGCCGATACGCGGTTCCTTAGTCGCCTGGAACTGCAAATTAACGGACGCTCCCCCGTCTTGCTCAGTAGCACAGCTGACAAAGGATTTGCCCTTTCAGTTCTGTGTACCAATCCCAGCATGGACGGAGGAGAGCGATTAGAGGGAGGGGATAAATTAGAGCCAAATGAGCAAATTGACGGCGGGGCAATTTTTGACTTTGCACCTCTTCGAGCCGACACCATCGGAATTAACCGAGAAATTGTCCTAAATGGAGCGCTGTTTGAAGAATTAACTGTTTCCAACTACAGCACCAGTTCCATTCGCTTTCAACTGAGTCTCAGCTTTGATGCGGATTTTGTGGACTTATTTGTAGTCCGGGGGTACGGTCGAAAAAACAAGGGGCAGCTGTTACGAGCCGTGCCTAAAAGTCAAGCCGCAGAACCCGAAAAGCAAGAAATGACGCTCGCTTATCAAGGGTTGGATGGCTCTGTAATGGAATCGCACATCGAGTTTGTTCATCGCCAGCCAGACACTCTCAGTGGTTATACGGCAGTTTGGCAGCTGGAGATGGAGCCTCACGAAACCCAAAAACTGGGCTATCGGCTGCAAATGCGTACCAATAACCGTCCCACTTCTAGGGTATCTGCCCCAGTCACGCTGGTACAGGCTAGAGCCGCAGAGTTATCGGAACAGCAGGAGTGGCGTCAACACGTAACCGGGATTCGCTCAGACAAAAACACGTTTAATCGAGCGATCGAGCGAGCCGAGCAGGATACTTATTTACTGCGCCAGTCTTTCGGCAAAGGGAAGGTACTCTCGGCTGGGGTGCCTTGGTTTTCGACGTTGTTTGGGCGCGACTCGATTATTGCGGCGTCGCAAACGCTGATACTCGATCCTACAATTGCCCGCGAAACCCTAACGATCTTGGCTGAATACCAAGGGAAGACGGATAATGAGTGGCGCGATGAACAGCCTGGGAAGATTTTGCACGAGCTGCGTTTGGGTGAAATGGCGCGTTGTGAAGAAATTCCTCATACGCCTTATTATGGCACCGTAGATGCGACACCGCTGTGGTTAATGCTGTATGCGGAACACTTTGCCTGGACAGCCGATCGGGAAACCCTGGAGCTATTGTGGCCTAATGCCTTGGCGGCAATGGATTGGATTGACCGCAACAGCAAGGAAACGGGTTATCTCATCTACCAACGCCAATCGAAGCGGGGTCTGGCGAATCAGGGGTGGAAAGACTCTGGCGACTGTATTGTGAATCGCAAGGGGCAGATGGCGATGGGCGCGATCGCTCTTTGTGAAGTGCAAGCTTATGTCTATGCTGCCAAAATCCGTCTGGCAGAAATTGCCCGCATGAAGAAGCGCCTTGATTTAGCCGACAGGTGGCAAGATGAGGCGAGAGATTTGAAGAATCGCTTCAATCGGGATTTTTGGATGCCAGAGGAAGATTTCTGCGCCTTGGCTTTGGATGGCGACGGCAATCAGGTTGATAGTATTACTTCAAACCCCGGTCACTGTCTGTATTTGGGCATCTTGACACCAGAAAAAGCTTATAGCGTCGCGGAACGGCTACGGGCACCGGATATGTTCAACGGCTGGGGAATTCGCACCCTCAGTAGTTTGTCACCGGCTTATAATCCGATGGGCTATCATGTCGGTTCTGTGTGGCCTCACGACAATGCCATGATTGCGATGGGGGTGCGATCGCTCGGTCTAATCGAGCAAGCGCTGGAACTTGCCAAAGCTTTAATGGATATGACTTTACAGCAACCTTATCAACGACCGCCAGAACTTTTCTGCGGTTACGAACGCACAGAAGATAACACCACGGTCAAATATCCCGTCGCTTGTTCTCCTCAAGCTTGGGCAACCGGCAGTATCTTCCAGTTGCTGCAAATGATGGTAAATTTAGTCCCCGATGCTCCCAATAACTGCTTGCGGATTATCGATCCTGCTTTGCCGGAGTCGATTAATCGTCTAGCGCTACAGAACTTGAGAGTGGGGCAGACTTTGCTGGATTTGGAATTTGAGCGCTCCGGCAATACCACTGCCTGTCGGGTTGCCAAAAAACGCGGTAATTTGCGGGTTGTGATTGAAGCTTGATTTAGAAGCTGGGTGGGGAATGCCCACCTAGCTCTATCAAGCTGATTGCCAGTCTCTAAAAAACCTTGCTAATTTTTCGGCTAAATTATCCAATTTTACTTTTGAAATAGCTCTGATTCATGCTTCCTCGGTGTCCCCATTGATACCGGGAGAAGATTTATAGAGGGCGTCCAATTGTTCGCGGGCGTCTTCTACGGTCATGGAACGCATCACGAGAAGCGGTTCATTAATCGGGTTCCCGGCATCATCTAATAGTTCCGGGTGTGGGATTGACCCATAAGGAGAGCGAGAATCTCTAAATTGGGACTGCATCCCTGGTGGGTAGCGCCGTTGAGAATCCATACTACTGATGGTTAACAAGTTGCGGAGCATATTCCCTATAGCAAGAAACGCCAGAACAGTAAAGGCAATTAAATAAAGCAGGTGTAACATACGATTTTCCTCCAAGCCGCACAGTCTAATGGGATGTTCGTCAATAGGGGCTTTCGCATTCGTGGCGAAACGGTAATGCTTGCCCCCGGATTTTCCGTAAAAATGTTTCGCCCTTAGATTTACTTGTTCGTGGAAGTGGATTGCTCAGCGTGGAAGCGCATCGACACCTGCCAACACTCAGTAACCAACTGGTGCCAAGGCATCAGAACTGACGTTTCAATGCCAACTTGAGCATCAGTCGCTTGAAAGAGCATCTGAGCGGTGCTGACTTCCGCGTGAGCAAGCTTGACTCGATCCAGTAAGTCGGATTGCTGTTGGGCACTTAAAAAAGTAATTTCTTCAGTTTCTAAGAGAGCGCGCGATCGCGCAAACCAATACTGAAAATCTTCTAAGAGCGGTTGTAATACCGTTTTCAGCAATTCATTTTCAGGCAAGTTGGAAGCAGCCATGAATCAAAAACCGAATACTATCTAAATTTAATCTTAACGTAGTTTACAATTCGTAATAATATTTTTAGATTCTCTTAAACAACAACCACATCGCCAGGGAAAAACAACCTCGGTATGATAGAGGCAGTAACACCCGATTAATTGCCCGTTTCTTCGTCCTTATGGAACCGCCGATGAGCGTCTCAGAATCTCCAGCGTCTCAAGAACAGCCAGAAAAAATGTATTTGCCCCGTACCAGCGAATCTGAATCGTTGAAGAAAATCCGTCACACCGCTTCCCACGTTATGGCAATGGCGGTGCAAAAGCTGTTTCCCAAAGCGCAGGTGACTATCGGCCCTTGGATAGAAAACGGCTTTTACTATGACTTTGATAATCCAGAGCCATTTACCGAAAAAGATTTGAAGTCCATCCAGAAAGAGATGGTCAAAATCATCAATCGGAAATTGCCAGTGATTCGGGAAGAAGTCAGTCGCGAGGAAGCTGAAGGTCGGATCAAGACAATTAATGAGCCTTACAAGCTAGAAATATTAGAAGACATTGAGGAACCAATTACCATCTACCACTTGGGGGATCAATGGTGGGATTTGTGTGCTGGCCCTCATTTGGAAAATACCAGTGAGTTGAACCCGAAGGCAATCGAACTAGAAAGTGTTGCCGGTGCTTATTGGCGGGGGGATGAAACGAAAGCTCAACTCCAGCGCATTTATGCCACCGCTTGGGAAACGCCAGAACAACTGGCTGAATATAAGCGCCGCAAGGAAGAAGCGCTACGCCGAGATCACCGCAAACTCGGCAAAGAACTGGGACTCTTTATTTTCTCAGATCCGGTGGGGCCGGGGTTACCTCTGTGGACGCCGAAAGGAACGGTGTTGCGAAGTGTTCTGGAAGACTTCCTGAAGCAGGAACAGCTGAAACGGGGATACCAGCAGGTGGTGACGCCTCACATTGCCAGAGTCGATTTATTCAAAACTTCCGGACATTGGCAGAAATACAAAGAGGATATGTTCCCGCTGATGGCGGAAGATGAGCAGGCGGCGGCGATAGAACAGGGATTCGTACTGAAGCCGATGAATTGCCCCTTCCACATCCAAATCTATAAGAGCGAGTTGCGTTCCTATCGGGAACTGCCGATGCGTCTGGCGGAATTTGGCACCGTCTACCGTTACGAGCAATCTGGGGAACTGGGCGGCTTAACGCGGGTGCGCGGTTTCACGGTGGATGATTCTCACTTATTCGTGACGCCAGAACAGCTAGACAGCGAATTCCTGAAAGTTGTGGATTTGATTCTGTCGGTGTTCAAGAGTCTGCAACTGAAAAACTTCAAGGCGCGACTCAGTTTCCGCGATCCGGCTTCAGATAAGTACATTGGTTCCGATGAAGCGTGGGAGAAGTCTCAAGGTGCGATTCGCCGCGCCGTGGAAACCCTGGGCATGAACTACTTTGAAGGCATTGGCGAAGCAGCATTTTATGGTCCTAAACTAGATTTTATCTTCAGCGATGCCCTAGACCGCGAGTGGCAACTGGGTACTGTCCAAGTGGATTACAACCTGCCAGAACGGTTTGATTTGGAATATGTGGCGGAGGATGGTTCCCGGAAGCGTCCGGTGATGATTCACCGCGCTCCCTTTGGCTCCTTGGAACGGCTGATCGGGATCTTGATTGAAGAGTATGCGGGGGATTTCCCGCTGTGGTTAGCGCCAGTCCAAGCGCGATTGCTGACGGTGAGCGATGCCCAGTTGCCTTTTGCTCAGGAAGTGGCACAGAAGATGCGATCGCTCGGTATTCGCGTGGAAGTCGATACCAGCGGCGATCGCATGGGCAAAATGATTCGCAATGCCGAAAAGGACAAGATCCCTGTCATGGCGGTGGTAGGGGCGAAAGAGCTGGAATCAAATAGCCTGAGTATTCGCACCCGCGCGGCTGGCGATGTGGGGGTCATTCCTGTAGAAGAAGTGTTGGAGAAGATGAAAAACGCGATCGCTAACTTCGACAATTTTTAAGAAGTTGCCAGTTCATAGTTCATATAGGGGCACTCCAAAAGAGTGCCCTTTTTCAATTGGGTGCATCTCAATAACAGCAAAAATGCCACCCCAGCCCAGTCTCTCTTTGCTTGCAAAGAGGGGTTAAATAGACCTCTTGCGTGAATAGAAGGAAGGTGGGTAAAAGTAGGTTAAGGAGGAAAGCCGCATGACCTACAAACAACTCAAACAACTCACGCCAAGTGCTTTCAAGGGGCGATGCGGAGTGCATCCCGAGATTTTTGAGCAAATGATGGAGGTGCTACGTCCTCAC
>NZ_JACJOQ010000487.1:0-9890 GCF_014695635.1 Coleofasciculus sp. FACHB-712
AGTTTACTGCAAGCAACTGCCGACCGGCTGTTATCTCTGGCTGGAGGCTGGGAGAAGCTATGGGTCGTTACTTCGGCTTTGCTGGCAGATGGGGTGAAAGAACAACTGCCCCACCTACCCGTAGAAAATTTGCTCGTTGAACCAGAGGGGCGCGATACTGCCCCAGCGGTCGCTTGGACAACACTGGAAATTGCCAAGCGGTATGGAGAAAACGCGGTTGTCGGCTTTTTCCCCGCCGACCATTGGATTGCAGACGAGAAGGCTTTTCAACAAACGCTGGAAGCCGGTGCTACTTTGGCAGCAACTCAGCCGTCGATTGTGACATTGGGGATTCAGCCGAATTATCCATCGACGGGCTATGGTTACATTGAGCAAGGCGAGGAAATTGGCAAGGTTGGGGAATTTCCTGCCTACCGCGTCAGCCGATTCACGGAAAAACCCGACTGCCCCACAGCAGAGGAGTTTTTGGCAACAGGGCGATTCAGCTGGAACAGCGGAATGTTCATCTTCCAAGCTGGGGTCGTGCTAGATGAACTTCGCACTTACGCGCCGGAAATGATGGATCTTCTCGAAGAAAAAGGTGTCGAAGCGTACTCTCAGGTGCCGAAGAAGAGTATCGACTATGCGCTGATGGAGAAGACGCAGCTAGCTTATGTGCTGCCAGTGTCTTTTGGCTGGGACGATTTGGGAGATTGGAACGCCATCGAACGGTTGCTGAAAGGGGACAAACCAAACGTGGAACTGGCGACTCACGTGGGAATGGATACGCAAGGGGCGATTCTCTACGCCGAGGGTGAGGATGAGGTAATCGTGACGATTGGGATGGAGGATGTGGTGATTGTGCGCGATCGCAATGTCACGCTGATTGTCCAAAAAGACCGCACCCAAGAAATCAAAAAGGTTCTTGAGTTGCTACGAACCGATCCGAAGCTTGAAAAGTTGCTGTAATCTACCCTCCAACGGAAGGCAGAAGTTGGAAGTATGAAGTATTAATAAGAGGGATGATGGCTAATGGCGAATTGCGAATTGTTCAAGACCCATTAGCCAGACTTCCATGATTCCATTAGCTATCCCTTAAAACCCGTGTTTTCCTTAACCCAAACCACTTCTCGCCAAAGAGAAATCCTTGAGGTCGTCTTCCGCAACGGTTGGGACTACATGAGACGGCTCTTGACCGGCGGCAAAGCTGATGAACCGAGGCTGCCGACTCCCGCCGTCCTTCGCAACATCTTAGTGGATTTGGGGCCAGTCTATGTCAAGCTGGGGCAACTGCTCTCGACTCGCCCTGACTTACTCTCGGCGGACTACATTGAAAAACTGTCAACGCTTCAATCTGAGGTACCGCCCGTGCCTTGGTCAGAGGTTGAAGTGGTGATTCGGAAGCAATTGGATCGTCCGATGGAGGAAGTTTTCAGCACCATCAACCCGGTGGCGGTTGCTGCTGGTTCAATTGCTCAGACGCATCGCGCCACCTTAGCAGATGGGCGGGAAGTGGCTCTGAAGGTGCAGCGACCGGGAATTGATGCGATTATCTCTCAAGATATTTCCATCATTAAAGGTTTAGCCGATTTAGTTGCTCGCACCGATATTGGGCCAGATATCGATATTGTCGCTTTAGCGAACGAATTTTCTAATGCTTTGCTGGCTGAGCTTGATTTTACCCAAGAAGCCAATTTCACCAACCAGCTACGCCGCAATTTATCGACCAGCCGCTGGTTTGACCCGAAGCAGGTGGTGATTCCGGAAATTATTTGGCAGTTAACCACCCAAAAGCTATTGGTACTGGAATGGCTAGATGGGGTACCGTTGCTAGAGGCAAATTTCGAGCAAATCAACGATGGTAAAAGCCCCAGCGACCAGCGGCGAGACATCACTCGGCTACTGTGTCGCGTTTTCTTTCAACAGTTGTATCTTGACGGCTTCTTTCACGCTGACCCGCATCCAGGCAATATTTTTTATCTGAGAGATGGTCGCGTAGCGCTGCTTGACTTTGGGATGATCGGGCGACTAGACCCCCGGACTCAGCAGATTTTAACGGAGATGCTGTTAGCGATCGCAAATATTGATGCCCGTCGCTGTAGTCAGTTGACTTTGCAATTAGCTGAATCGGCTCAACCAGCAAATTTAGCAAAGTTAGAAAGTGACTTTGAAAAGCTGTTGCGAAAGTATTACAACCTGAGTCTGTCACAAATCAATTTGAGTCAAGTTTTTTATGAAGTGTTGCAAGTCGCCCGCGACAATAAAATCCGGTTGCCTAGCAATATGGGATTATATTCAAAAACGCTAGCAAATTTAGAGGGAACAGGGCATTTATTTGACCCAGACTTAAATCTCATCGAGGAAATTAAGCCTTTGATGACCGATTTATTCCGGCGTCAATTATTCGGGGATGACCCGTTACAAGCTTTGCTGAGAACAGCTTTAGATATTAAAAGTTTGTCTTTGGAATCTCCCCGCCAAGTGGAGTTGCTGCTCGAAAGAATCACTTCTGAAACGTTGAAGTGGAATATCAAGATGCCAGACATCGTTCCATTTCGTCGCAGTTTGGAGAACTCTGCTAACCGCCTTTCCTTTAGTGTTGTCGTGGGTTCCCTAATTATCGGGGCGGCGATTATCTCCAGCAATGCTCAAACAGGAGGGGGGCTATCTTTATTAAGCAATGGTTTATTTGCTGCTGCTAGCTTCCTGGGTTTGTGGCTAATTGTAAGCATCCTACGTTCTGGGCGTTTGAAGTGATAGAGTTACTGTTGTCTGGGAAGTAAACTTTTTTTATCACGAATCAAGCTTAATAGGGCAATCCTATTTAAGGTATGAGAGCCTAACAGTTTTAAATCCCCGAATTCTTGAAGAATCCGGGGATTTCGCATTTCGGAATTATATAGAACTGCTAGATCAAGGCTATCTGCTCACCGATGTTTACAAACAGCCTCTAAAAGTCGGAGAATGGGCTATTAATTTAAAGTCACATACTTCTATTGATCAAAATAAAAGGCTCTCCTCTTTTGCTCGGCATCTTTCTGGTGTCGCTGACGCTACGCATCCTGGCAATTACCGTTCCCATCAATTCTGATGAAGTGCTGTGGATGACTCGCGGTAGCACCTTTATACAGAACTTGCTGGAGGGAGATTTAACTGGCACCTATCGCCGTCATCATCCAGGCGTCACCAATATGTGGGTGATTGGCAGCAGTATGTTAGCGAATTGTCGGTTGCAAAAGCACTTCCCAAGTTTGCTAGGTCTGAATCAGCCACTAGACCTGGATGCCTGTTTCAACCAAGTTCAGTTCCCCATCCTCTTCTACGTGCTGCCGCGCTTGCTACAGGGTGCGATCGCTTCAGCGTGTATGGTAAGTTTTTATATCCTCACGAAGCGGCTGTTGGGGCAATCCGTCGCGCTATGCTCTCTTAGCCTACTGCTACTAGAACCCTTCTTTTTAGCTTATCAGCGCTACCTCACTACTGACGCGCTGATGGCGGATTTTAGTATTTTGGCGTTGCTGCTATTTTTACTGTATCTGCGGAGCGATCGCTATCGTCGCCAGTTGCTTGTCGCCTCTGGGGTATTTATGGGACTGGCAACAGCAACAAAAGTGACGGCTCTATTTATCTTGCCAGCGATCGCGATCTGGATCGTGCTAATTGAGTCGGGAATCTGGCGAACCCGCTTTCCTCAAAGGGGTTGGAAGCGGCAGTTGGCGGATTTCAGGTGGTGGGGATTGAGCATTTTAGGGACAATCGTTCTAATTTGGCCTGCGATGTGGGTGTCCCCCTCCTATGTTGTGGCGCAGATTTATAAAGGTCTGTTGAAAGAGTCAGCCAGAGGCGTACTTTTCTTTTTAGGGCAAATCACTGATTCGCCGGGACTACTTTTTTATCCGCTAGTGCTGGCGTATCGTCTCTCACCCGTTCTGCAAGTGGGGTTGCTGGCATTTTTAGCGATATTGCTAATCCCCAAGCTACGGCGTCACCAAAAGAAGATGCCGGAAGTAACGGCACTCGCTTTAGTACCCTTGTGCGTGCTGCTCATCCTCTCAGTCAGCGACAGTAAAATTGACCGTTACATTAATCTTTTCTTGCCAGTGCTAGCACTGCTATCTGCGGTTGGCTGGCTAGAAATAGTGGTTTGGGTCGGACGCGGCGCGGAGGCACTGCGGCATCGCTTCGAGAAGCATCACATTGGTCAGTGGGGAATCAACCGAGGCGTAACGACAGCGATCGCCCTTTTCGGATTACAACTCATCGTCCTTATCCCCTACTATCCTTATTACCTGAGCTATTACAACCCTTTGCTGGGCGGTTCGGGTGCTGCCAAACACATATTTATGATCGGTCAAGGTGAGGGTCTTGACTTAGCCGCTAAATGGTTGAATCAGTCACCCAATGCGAAAGAAATCAAAGTCGCCAGTTGGTATAGTTCCTCATTTGCCGCCTATTTTCACGGTCAAACTTTACCGATAGAAAAAGATATCCTGCCCGATCCTCAACCTTGGACGACAGCGAATCGCGTGGTATTGTACTACAACCAATTCCAACGTCAGTTGCCAGAACCGAAAGCGATCGCTTACTTTGCCCCTCAGCAACCGTTGTATGCGGCACGATTGCACGATATTGACTATGCACGAGTGTATCCTGGCCCGGTGCCTTTACCGGAGGATTTAGAACGCATTCAGGTTCCGCTTTCTATATCTTTCGGCAAGCAAGTGCGATTGCTCGGTTATGACCTGAATACTTCTAAACTCTCGCCCGGTGAAGTGCTGGTATTGACATTCTACTGGAAATTTTTGGCACCGATACCCCCTGATATGACGATTAACATCAGTCTGCGCGACAGGCAAGGAAACCTACAAAATCGTTCCGATGCACGTCCGCTGGATGGCTATTTTTTCACAGATAAAGTAACTTCAGGTACAGTCTTACGGGATGTCCATAAACTTACAGTTACACCCGGTAAACCACCTAATCGCTACCGTCTTGAGGTAGGGTGGTATTTGCCCAGCAACGGACAAGCATTGGAAGTCCGCGATGCGGTCGGAAATTCCCCAGGAACCCAAGCAATCATTAGTGAGTTGGAGGTAATAAAGCCAGATACATAATACAGACGCTTGGCTAATTTTACCTATTACCTAAAAATCTACATAAGGTTTATCTGCTAGTTATTTAATTAGGCACATCTCGCTTGTGAAAATTTATATAAGCCCCCTAAACTAGGATTTATACCGTTCTCTTTTCTCCCTCCCCGTTTACGGGGAGGGATGGGGTGGGTTTCCGGAGTGCAATTAGTTTTTAAAATGTATTAAAAATAGCCTCTTCCTTTACCATTAGGCGCTCATGAATTACCAACTTTAGGCTTTCGCTGCCTATAAACTTAAAATTTTTATTAAGCATGACCCATTTAAAAAATATCTTTTTTCACATATTCATCCTATTTTTCTATGTTGGCTTTGTACTTGCCATCAGACCAGTTCAACAAGCCTTTGAATTCGATTATGACGAGGGATTAAATTTAATAAAAGCGCTTTTATACTCGCAAGGCTTTTCTCTATACACGCAGATATGGAACGATCAACTACCTCTATTCACCGTCTTTTTATCTTACTGGTTTAATATATTTGGATATTCAGTTTTTGCGGCACGGGTGTTGGTTATACTCTTTTCAGCACTTCTAATCTGGTCTTTTTATCAAATTATACGCTTCTCTTTAGGAAGAATACCTGCCTTTGTCGCTACAGTATTACTCTTCACTTCATGGTTATTTCTTAGACTCAGCATTTCCGTGATGATTGGGATTCCCTCTCTATCTCTGGCAATGTTCTCTATTTATTTGCTAATTCTCTACAAACGGCAGCGTCGTAAGCGTTTCATTATTTTATCAGGAGCTATTTTAGCAGTATCCTTGCAAACGAAACTATTTACTATATTTCTGGTTCCTTTAATGATTTTTTATCTGCTGGATTTTAAACTCCGAGAACCGGAGGGAAGTAAATCAAAAAACTTTTTTCCGTCCTCTGTTTTATCTCCCCTGCTTTTATGGTTAATTTTTCTTGTAGTTATCTATCTAGGAATTAGCTTAATTTTTCAAGCTTTTAATTATGAACAGCTAGTTCAAGCACACTTGGGAGAGAGAGTTCAAGGTCAATCAACAAATTTTAATAACATTGAGAATTTACCTTATTTTCTTTATCAAGACTATGACTATGTATTTTTGGCATTCATCGGTACTTTAGTAATTTTATTTAAAAAACAAAGAGCGGGAATTTTTCCTTTAACATGGCTGGTAACTATTAGCCTAATTCTCCTCAAGCATAAACCTGTTTGGTATCACTACTATCCTTTACTGGCGATTCCTATCTGCTGGTTAGCTGCCTATGGAATTGCTTTAGTAATTAATTTGTTTCCAAAAGGGTGGAATTCTAATCTAAAATCGCTAAATTTCAAAAAGCTAATTTTTCCCGTCTTAGCAACAGCGCTTTTGATTGTGTCGATGATTGCGATTCCTGCTAAGCCTAAAGGAAGACCACCGAAAAGTCTTGAAGTTATGAATCTAGTCTTGAAACACAAGGATTCCACTCAATGGATATTCACGGATCGTCCCATATACGCATTTTATGCGGGTTTGCCGGTTCCTCCAGAACTTGCCGTTATGTCAGATAAACGATTTAAATCGGGAAATTTGACTTTCGATGATATTATTGCTGTTTTGAAAAAGTATCGTCCCGAACAAATTGTCCTAGCAAGATGGATTGAAACATTTAAGAGTAATAGTCAATTCAACACTTACATCGACGAAAATTACTCAAAGACTTATCAAGATGACAAAGGGACGGTAGAACATTATTTATTAAAGGAATCTTCCAGGTAAGGAAATCGCGACTGTTGATCAATAAGAGATGATAGTGGATTCCCAGACGCAGCGCTACCGTATTTAATGACTGGAACTTTGCCATAAGGCGAGACATCCGCGAACCACTCCGGCTTATTGTGCAAGTCAATCTCGGTCAGTTTAAACTCTACACCTTTCTCAAGCAGCGCCAACCGCGTCCGATGGGCATAGGGACACACGCTTGCGCTATAGATTTCTACTTCAGCCATGACTTTATCCTTTGCTAGTTATAGCTTGATTGTCACTTTTTCTGCTGAGTTTGTGGGTGGTAGGGGAGGATGCTTTGAGTTTGAGGAGGAAACGAGCGCTCAATCCTCGTCATCATGGATGCTTTCAGAAAGAGCCTGAATCGCATTCTTGCAATCCTCTGCTTCTGCATCAAATCCCCTTTCTTTAAAGAGTGCATAAGCATTTTTATAAGCAAGGATAGCTTCTGACTCTTGATCTAGATTTTCTAAAGTAAGTCCCAAATTAAACCAACCATTAGCTTCAAATTCGTGATGACCGTTCTGGCGTGCAATTTTTATTCCCTGTGGAAGGAATTCAAGCGCCTGCTGGTATTCCCCCAAATTTCGGTAAGCGTTGCCTATATTAATTAAAGAACTCGCATCCTCCTGCTCGTTGCCTAAGTTCTGTTTAATTTCTAGAGAGTGGTAATAGTAGTCAATAGCTAGATGGTAATGCTCTAGGGAGTTGTGAATAGAACCTAGATTATGCAGCGCATTGGCTGCAAATTCTCTATTACCAATCTTTCGTGCCATATATAGCCCTCGATAGCTGTACTCAATTGCTTCCTGGTATTGCTCTAGGGAATCATAGACCAAACCTAGATTCACTAGAGAACCAGCTACACCGTTTATATCGTCGATCTCCAGTGCGATTTCCAAAGAATGCTCGTAGTAATCAATTGCCCTCTGGTATTCTCCTAAGCGATGGTAAGCACCACCCAAACAAGTAAGAGCAATCTCAAATTCCCACTTTTCTGACTTTCTTGGTTGCCATGACTGCAACAACCGCTCATACAGACTCACTATAAGAGCGTTGTAGCCATGCAACCACAAAAACTTATATACACAGTTGTCATAATTATCACCATCAAAAATTGTGTATAAAGCCTTGATATACTCTTCTTGCTCACAGTGCTGAAAAAATTTTTCTATATATAGCGTGACATCTTCTATGGTTTGCCAAGTTGGATTATCTGAAGAAGTAGTGGCTAGCTGCTCATTTTGCTCTGTTTCTTGAGAACATTCCGAAATATGAGTTACTTGAAAGTGATTCTGTAGCTGATTCTTGTTCCTCAAAGAGTATTCATTAAGGAGAAAAGGAAGCTTGTTATAAACTATGCGCGTTTCACTCGGGATATTGTACAGAGTTTTTATGAGTTGATAAACTGGTTGTAAAGTCTGTTTAACTGACTCAGCAGGATTCTTCCCTCCATAGCCACATATCTTGGCTATCTCACTAGGACTGTTGTATAGAAGGATTCCCTTTAACAAATATTTCTGCTTTGGAGTAATCGGTTTTCCACCGTTGACTCTAGCTAAATCTATATACAGTTTTTCTAAATTCCAGTAGTTAGGCGCTTCTAAAAATTTATCTTCAGGCGGGTTTGAGATAGATCGCATGGATCACAGTCTCCGCAAAGTTCTTAAATCTGACTTTAACAAGACTGCTGTAAAGAGACTACTCACGATATTACTCACGGTCGTGAGGAGACTGCAACCAGGTGAGCCAGATACGCTATGAAGCATCCCACTTAAAGCGAAGGAGTTAATCTATAAATGGTGTTAGCCAATTTTCCTTTTGAGGAACATCCAGAATTATGTGACTTAGCAGACTTCCGGGCAGAGCTGCATAGCGATGTTTTCTCGGTTATCAGACAGCTAGCCGACCTGCGACAGCGTTCAGAGCAAGTAATGTTGTCAGTTGCAGCACTCTACAACAATGTGGATCGAAAAGTTGCTGCAACTTACCAGCGACTTTTGGAAGATCAACCTGATGAGTCAAGGGTAGTGATTGGTCATTCGGGTCATCGAAACCAGTGCCTAAAAGTCTTGAAGGAAGCTAGAAAGCAGGTGATTATCGTCAATCCCTGGATTACTCGGTACGGCATCAATGATGAGATGATTCAAGGGATGATAGATTGCTTAGAGCGAGAAGTTCATATAGACATGGGTTGGGGCTTTCAACGAGACATAGGCAGCATAATTAAACCTGGAAATGGATATTGGAGTTTCAGTACGCCGATGCCTTGGCAATACAACGCCATAAACGAGTTGCAAAAACTACGAAAAAGCTATCCTAATACATTTAGGCTTAAGCTTATTGGCACTCATGCAAAAGTGTTTTTATGTGAAAATTTTGCTGTAGTGGGAAGTTGTAATGTTCTTTGCTCCAAGCCTCGTAAGTCGGATGATTACCGCGAAGAACTTGGACTGTTGACTACAGAGCGTCGTGATATTGCAACTTTGATAGACTGGTTTAAAAAGGCTCCCAATTTGGCAGAACACAAGGCAAAGACACATATTGCCTAATGTCGATTGCTAATTTATTTATCCTTTTGAAAGAATATTGTCTTCGGTGTGTCGGTGTCTTGAATAGAGAAAGAGTGCGATCGCTCTCCCGGATTACTTGGCATCAATAGCGATTTGGGGAATACTTCATCTAGATTCTCGTTGACGATAGTGGATTCCCAGACGCGATCGCTATCGTTACTGGTTACGGCTTAATTTTTACCTTTGCCATGAGTCACTGACTTAAGCCTGAAGCTCGTAGGCTGGATTTCCTTCGACGAACCCAGCCAAACCCTTTGAACTGTTGGGTAACGCTTAGTCGCACGGAACAAACTTACGAATTCTCGCATTTCTCCTTATGTCAGTGCCATTTCTCTATAAACGCTCACTGCTACAAACGGCTTAATACTCAGCATAACTGGTTGATTTTATCTATAAATATTCAGTAAAGATTGTCTATAAAAAAATAAAGATTTAGTAAAGGTACGCCTTTA
>NZ_JACJOQ010000488.1:0-4472 GCF_014695635.1 Coleofasciculus sp. FACHB-712
CGTTGAACTCAGCAGCGATCGCATTCTAAAATTTTGAACCAAAATCGCAACTAGATGAAGCTTCAAGCTTATCAAGAGCGATCGCGTGGTTGGTTGAAGGGATGCGATCGCGTCTTTTGTAGCACAGATAAAACTCAAATGGCTGCCTACTGCTTAGTGCCAATACCGTCGCAAAGATGGCGATCGCGCTCACTCACATTGGGGTTAGTCTTCAGATAGTCACGCAGCCAATTGCAACCGCCCACCAGTAGATTTTCTAGATCCAAATTCCACAGAATAACCGTACCATCATCACTAGCTGAAGCTAACATTTTACCATCAGCACTGAAGCTGACGCTGTTTACATTGTCAGTATGCCCGCGAAAAGTGTGTAATAATTGTCTATCATTAAGGCTCCATACTTTCACTGTTTCATCGTTACTGCCCGAAGCTAGTATTTGACCATTGGGGCTAAAACAAACACTATTAACCCAAGAGCTGTGGCCTTGGAAAGTTTGCAATAAACTGCCGTCTAAGCTCCAAAGTCCCACGTTTCTGTCCCTACTAGCTGAGGCAAGTATCTTACCATCAGGACTAAAACTCAAGCTATTGACAGCTTCACCATGTGCCTGGAAAGTTTTGACTTCATTAGTATCGAAATTCCAGAGTCCAACTGTTCCTTTGTCACAAGCTAATGCCAGTGTTTGACCATCGGGATTAAAGCTTACGTCTAGAACTATCCCCTCAAAAGTTTTTATGGTTTTGGGGAATTTTTCCTTGATGTCCCAAATTGCGACTCTTCCACGAGCGTCGGATAAAGCTATACTCTGACCGTCAGGGCTAAGGTTCATGCTACTTAAACAATAGACATCCCTACTGTTAAGTTTCAAAGTTTTGAAATTTTTGAATTTTTCGCCGTCACGTTTCCAGAGTTTCACTGTGGCAAAGTAACAAGCAGAAACTAGCATCTGACCATTGGAACAAAATTTCACGCTTTCGACGGAATCCTCATGACCTAGAAGGGCTTCCAATTCAGTACCATCAATGCTCCAAATTCTCACAGTTTGATCTAAACTGGCAGATCCTATTAATAAACTATCAGGACTGAAGCTTATGTTATTGACTGGCTCACTATGACCTCGAAAGGTTTGCCGTTTGTTACTGCTTAGGCTCCAGAGCCTGAGTGTCCCATCAGCACTAGCTGAAGCTAGCGTCTGAGTATCAGGGCTAAACGCTAAAGAACTAACCGCGCCAGTATGGCCTTGGAAGGTTTGCAATTCTGTGCCATCAATGGTCCAGAGTCTGACTATCCCATCGTAATCTGCCGAAGCTAGCACCTGATCGTCAAGGCTGAGGCTCATAGCAGTGATGAAATCGCTCTGTAAAGGAATGGTTTGCCATTCATCCCTCGCTAGGCTCCAGATGACTGCTGTTCCGCCATCACTCGCTGAAACTAGCGTTTGCCCATCAGAACTAAAACTGACACTGATGACAGGCTTGCCGTGTATAAGGGTTTGTCTATTAGTACCATTGAGATTACATAGTTCCACTCTATCCCGAATAGCCAAAGCTATCACCTGACCATCAGGACTGAAACTGATGCTCTCAATACCGTTTTGTCTTTTGAAAGTGTCCTGTTTATTGCCATCTATACTCCCAAGTTTTACCGTCCCTTGATGGTCAGATGAAGCCAGCATCTGACCATCAGGGCTGAAACTTACGTTATGGACGCAACTATCATGCTCAAGAATTGAGAATTCAGGGCCATTGTTGGTGTCAATGTTGAGCTTCCAGATAATTATTTTGCCTGACTGATAGGCTGAAGCTAGCATCTTACCGTTAGGGCTAAATTTTACATTCCAGACCTTTACGAAGCCATCATTATTGTGCTTCAGAGTTTTGAGCAAAGTGCCGCCAATGCTCCAAAGCCTCACTGTGCCGTCCTCACTAGCTGAAGCTAGTATCTGACCATCAGGACTGAAGCTAACGCTAGTAACACCAGCGCCATGTCCCTGAAAGCGGTTACGCTCTCGCACTGTAAAAAGTATCTGCTGGAGCCTGCACACTGTCTGAATTTTGATATCATCTGGTGCTTCCGTATCCTGTAATTTTCTGCCTGCCTTAACAGCGGCTAATAATGCTCCAAGTTGATCGTTTGACGAAAATAAGGATTGAGACAGTGAATTTAGCTGCTCAATTTCTAAGCGTCTTCGCTCTTGCTCACTTGGAGATTTCCAAAACTTTTCTTCTAATTGATGTAGAAAGTCTTCACGCTTGTGACCTTCGGATTGGAATCCTAACTGTTGGTACATTGAGGTCTTTTGCCTTTTATAAGCAGCCTCGCTCATCCCTAAATCTTTGGCGCGATCTTTGTCTCCCTTGCCCCGATTATCAGGATCGGACTCTACCAGGAAGACCTTTCTTGCTGCTGGTTTCAAGGAGCTTGCCTCCTTTTCTAGAAAGTCACGATACCTGCTTTTTACTATCTCTTCCATAGCAAGTTAGCTGTGCAACCAGCTCCTTCAGTGCTTTAAGTCGAGATTAATCTATCCAACCATAGTCTGGCAACCTAGAAATTTTTTTCTACCTACCTGTCAGGTAGGTAGAAAAAAATTTCCATCTCGACATTTCCGGTAAGTGCCTTTTTACTAAAGTTAGGCAGTAAAACCACTTGAAACAGAAATGACAAAAGATACATTGATTAATTCTTCAACACCAGAATTTCAGTGGGAGCAACTTGAAATACCTGGTCTTTTCGCTCAGATACAAGAGCCACTTGACGAGGCTGAGGAGGACGATGAGAATAAGGATAATTAGGTGTTTTAAAAAACAGATTTTCAGCTCTGGAAGTAAAAATCTGGATCAATCCCTTACAGTGTCTAATTGACCTAGTGCTAATGACTCGGAAGGGCGAGAAAGAAATAACCCTAATTTGTGGATGAATTAAGAAATAACCAGCCGTTGCTATCTCGTTTAAAAAAAGGGATTTAAGCAATTAGCAGTTATGGGTATTAATTTAATCCAAAGCCTTTTTCAATCCACAAATTAACAACTATTTCATCGACTCGCGTTTGGCTGAACCCACCGAAACTGATAAGGTTCGCCTTTTGACCCCCAAACTTGATTCCCTGCGGCATCAAAAGCCCGATCTAATGTGTCCATTCCAGTAGAATGCAGCACAATTCGATTTGTTACTTTCACTGCGCCTTTGTAGTCGCTGGGACAACCTGCCTTCGGTGTCTCGCCGATATAATTCTCACCGTCAGGTTTTAAAAATACGCTGCATTTAGCAGCACCAATATCGGTTAATTTGATGACACGCTTTGCTTCTGGTTTGCTACATAGACCAATCAAAGCTTCTGGTGTTGGTGGTTTAAATGATTGCGATTCTATGCTTTGGTTATCAGCACTGGGGGCAATTTTTAGGAGTCTCTGCCGATAGGGCTTGGCAAGATTCTGGGACATCGCTTGTTCTTGGTAGAGGAAAACTACCTTGGGATTTTTTTTAGTATTTTCTATGCTGACTTTGCAGGTAGTCATTCTCACATTTGGGGCTTTGGGATTGGCTTGCGCTTGTGCAGACGTGTCCATTACTCCGACTAAATGCGACACTACTTCCCCAAGTTGTTGCTGCATTGGTATCGATTGGATATTCGACGCTGGACGCGAATAAGCCGCAGTGCTAGTTGAGGAAAAAAGAGCGATCGCGATCAAACTCTGAGTTCTTGTATTCTTCACAATAGTCTCCCAGTGCTAATCAAAAACATAACGTTCGGCAACGCGCCAGTAGCGAGAAAAGCGTTTAAGGTCAATATATCCGTCGTATTTTACAAATGGCTCAACAGGTAACACTTCGATAGGCAGCGATTCCTCAATGTTGTCGCAAATGAGGCCAAAACGGGGGCTAGGACTTTCTGCTGTAACAATTCCATCGGCATTGTGTTCCTTGGCAAAAGCAATAACTTCAGCAGCGACATCCCCGCGTCGAATCGTTACTGGAAGTTCTAGCAAACATTCATAAATAAAAGTAATCCGCTTGAGACTCAGCTGCCACTCTTCAATCAAAGCATCATCCCAAACCCATATCGCGGAGCTTTCAGGGTATGCTTGCAATGCGGGATTTCCAGGACTTAAACAGTCTCCATGCACCCAAATTATCGGCTGTTTCATTAATTCAAGACTCACGCACTCAAAACTCGCGCACTCAAAACTCACGCACTCAAAACTCGCGCACTACCGACGCTTCTTCCCGCGCTGAAAACTCTTGCTACCGCCACTTCGATCGAAACTTTGAGCTTTAGGAAACAATCGCTTCTCTAGTTCATCGTAGCTGCCCTCGAAGTCACAATGACCGTACAGGGGGCATTGGCGGCAATAGACGCCATCCGTATAGCGTTCTAAGTTCTCCCGGTTAAAGAAATAAGGCTTTTGGCTAAAGGTGCTGGCAACCCACTGCCAGGAGAGATTATTGCTGGCTGGATCGCCATCCAGTA
>NZ_JACJOQ010000489.1:0-6042 GCF_014695635.1 Coleofasciculus sp. FACHB-712
CAGTGTCAGCGCAAAGAATTCTTGCATTAAGCGGTGCCCTCTATTATGGCGAGTCAGGCTTAGATTTGGTGATTCCTGCTTTGCTGGATGAATCGGCACAGGTAATGTGGGCTGCATACTCGCTACTGCGGACAAGGACAGAAACGAAAGTCAAAATTGCCTTGCAAGAATTCAATCCTTATCAATTTTTTGAATGTCTTTGTACCTTTGAGGGGCATTCTGACTGTGTTAGTTCGGTAGCGATCGCGCCGGATGGTGAAACCATTGTTAGTGGCAGTGGCGATATGAATATCAAAGTGTGGAATATTCTGACGGGCAAGTGTAGGGGCACCTTCGAGGGGCATTTAGCCTCGGTTGATTCCGTAGCAATCGCGCCAGATGGTAAGACTTTTGTCAGTGCTAGTAGGGACAACAACTTCTGTGGTAGAGGGGGCTTAAAGAGTATCAACGTATGGGATATTCTGACGGGCAAGTGTCAGCGCAGCCTACAGATACTAGGAATATTCCCAGATGGTAAAACTTTGATTCATGGTCGTCAGTATAAAACCATCAAAGCGTTAGATATAGAGACGAGGGAGTGCCTCCGCATGGTAAATAAGTTTTTATGGGATGTTTATTTCGTAGCAATAGCCCCGAACGATCAAACGATTGTTAGTAGCAATGATGACAACATCCTCAAAGTGTGGGATATCGAAGCAGGTAAGTGGAAGGGTTCGCTACAGGGGCATTCACGCCGAGTTTATTCCTTAGCAATAGCCCTGGATGGAAGGACGATTGTTAGTGGCAGTAAGGACAATACTATTAAAGTGTGGGATCTCGTGACGTGCGAGTGTAAGGGCACGCTAGAGGGACATTCAGACTATGTTCTTTGCATAGCAATAGCGACGGATGGTAAAACTATTGTCAGTGGCAGTAAAGACAACACCATTAAAGTGTGGGATCTTGAGACGTGCGAGTGCAGAGGTACGCTAGAGGGGCATTTAAACGCAGTGAGTTCCGTAGCAATAACCCCAGATGGAAGGACGATTGTTAGTGGCAGTTACGACAACACCATCAAAGTGTGGGGAATTCGATAAGGAAGTTTAAAGTATTCCCTGTTGAGGATGATTTGGGCAATTCAGGGATGCGTTCGTCGGGATTTGCCGACACACCTTAAAGAATAAGCGATCGCTAACCCAAACTAGAAATAACGAATTCTACCTCTTATAGTTGCTCCTTAAGGAGCAACTAATACAGTGACTCCTGTGGCAATCACAGGTAAAGAAATGGGAACTGGAGGCACAGTAGGAGTTGCTCCCACTGCCATTGTGCCCATATGCGCCACTGGACGCCCGCAAGCCAGAACGGTGACAGAACAAGGCATCGCGAGAGCGCCAGCAATTGACGGACCCGTGACAGCATCTCCCAGACAAGCGATAGGTCGCCCCATAACTAAAACGGTTGGTGCCCCCGGTCCGATAATGGGACTACCACTAGCGACATCGCCCAGTACAGCTACTGGTAACATAGAACCTTCCTTAATCGTTAATCGAGAATGGCTAATTGTGTACCACATTCCTATAGCTAGGCATTAGCCATTGGTCGCGATCGCAATTGCTTCTTTCCCGCTCCCCTCAATTGTTAACAATTCAGCCGAATCAGCGGTGCGGTCATACTCGCTGTGGCAGCTGCCATAATTGCCACCGCAGCACCTGCTTGCAGGTTCAACGCTGCGCCAGACTGTACGCTTACAGCAGCAGCCGACTGCGCCGACAAAGCACCGCCGGATTGTAGCGACAACGCCGCACCAGCTTTCATAGTGGCAGCACCCCCAGACTTCAAGTCTAAAACTCCGCCTGCTTGAGCGCTTAACTTGGCTGCGGTTTGAAGTTCTATGCCAGCAGGTGCGAGTTTTATACTACTAGGGCCTGATTGCAGCAGAATTTCCATTGGTGCTGAAATACTCACTTTTTGCACTGCCTGCATCGTGATGGTGTTGGTCATGTCATTCATCAGCAACTTCTGACCGCCAGTTGTTGTGATATCCAGCTTCTTATTGAGATCGTCGATGAGGATCTTATGACCGCCTTTGGTTTTAATTTCGATCTTCTTATTTTGATCGTCTAGGCGCACATAATGACCGTCAGTCGTTTTAATTTCCACAAACTTTTCGCTGTCATTCATGTGACATTTATGAGCGCCTATTGTCTCAATGTAGACACCAGCCTTGCTAGTATCTTTATCCTCTTCCACAAACTGTAATTTATGCCCAGTACGGGTTTTAAATGTCCGCAGGCGGACTTTGCCTTCACCTGAAATTGTATTATCCACATCTTCCGGCGGTGCATCTGTACCGTTCCAGACACCGCCAATGACGTAAGGGCGATGAATATCGCCGTGTTCAAAGGCAACCAATACCTCGTCATTGACCTCCGGCAGACAGTCAAACCCGCGATTTACACCAGCTCCGGCTCCCACCACTCTTGCCCAGTTACTTTCGTGTTCCTCTGTTAAAGTGGGAAGTTTTACTCTCACTCGACCCCATTTTTTGGGATCTTTGTTATTCGTGACAATTCCTACTAACAATGTTTGTCCTGCTTGGAGATGGGTTCGGGGAGACAGGGTTGCCAGAAGATCGTCTCCCCGCAATCCCCGCACGCTAAATTCGGTGGTGTAGAAACGTTCCTGATAAACGTGACGAGTTGTCGTGACGTAATACTTGCCGCTGTATTTGCCCATACTTGCCAAGTCCACGACCCGTCCCGGTCGAATTCGCGGATCGCCCTCAGCTTTGGCATCAGCGTAGACAAATTCCCCCGATAACTCGTTATACAAAGCTTGGGCGATCGCGTCTGATTCTTTCTGAGAAGAGACTGGCTGATCGACAACAATCATCTTGGGGGTACTGCTAAAGCTAGTGCTAGTTGCTTTGCCCTTGCCTTGTTTGGTATCGGTAATGACTTGTGTTGTTTGACTGCTTTTAGTAGATGCAATCACCTGTTTACTTTTATAATCCCAAGCTCTTACCTCAACAGAATCTACCTGCTCGGCACTTGTTACCCGAACTTGGAAACTATGTATTTCTTGTAACCACTTGAGAGCCAAAGAAGCACCCGCCACCGGCTTGCGGAAGTGCAGTTTCCCATCTTGCACAAACAACTCAAAACCGTTCCGGGCTGCCCGTTCTCGCAAGAATTCCATGTTGGTTTGATTTTCTTGGAAAATATAGCCAACGGGATCGCCAAAGCCATAAGGCCCGCCACTTTCGTCAATGGTGCCCGCTGTAATCCCCAATTCACCAATAATCTGCCGAACAATGTCGGTGTCGGTCATGTTTTGGAAAGAGCGGTTGTAGCGTCCCCGATGTAGGCGGTGGGAAACGTCATACCCGCGAATCACGACCGGAGCTTGAGAACCACTGGTAAAGTGGGTTTCAATTGCTGTAATCTCGCCATTCAGAATGTTGCCCTGCTGTGGATCATCAAAATCAGCATCTTCGGTAGTGCTGGATTTAAAACCTATTTGAACGGGTTTACCAATTGTTA
Organism: Coleofasciculus sp. FACHB-712; assembly: GCF_014695635.1. Lineage (NCBI taxonomy): Bacteria > Bacillati > Cyanobacteriota > Cyanophyceae > Coleofasciculales > Coleofasciculaceae > Coleofasciculus > Coleofasciculus sp. FACHB-712. Next base: position 3,525 of record NZ_JACJOQ010000489.1, read on the forward strand.
ATAAATTTTCGTAGCGCCAAAGTTCATCTCCTTCGCGACCCGGAAAGTAGTCGTTCCTGATGACTAAGGTAAACATGGCTGGGAGATGGAGGCTTTCTTCCACGGAGATTTGAAGAATATCTTCCATCAAACTCGCAGGAGCATCATCTCCATCAATTTTTATTTGAGGATAGGATATATACTTTGGCATTTGTAGGCAACACGTAAATGATTTTAGCTTCTAAATTTTAGATTTTGGATAAAATCCTGACTGGCATTTTTTTTCAAATTTTTTATTCTTTGGTATTTGAACTATAGGGGTCTTTTGCCTTGTTGCCTGACAAATCTCGAATTTTTAGGCTAGATTTTGTAATCTCAAATTAGAACTGTGAGTTTAGTTGGGTAAAAAAACTCTCTGTCAAAACTAAGATTTTTTAAAATTATCAGGCGTTTTGTTAGTCAAGCAAGGTAATCTACACGCGGATAATTTCTCAATCACCGAGAGGATATTTAAACCCATGCAGACGTTCATCCAAATTCAAAATTTAGAACGCAAGTTTCAGCTAGTTTAGAAGAAACTCTACGCCCCCGCCCATTCTCCAAAGGTCGAACTACAATTTTTTTCTAACCTTCTGGTTCAGCGCAATCCAACAAATGATGACCGTTCATGTAGCTTTTCGAGTCTTGCTGCCTCGACTTTCCCCGACGCGATTCACACTAGAAGGAGCTTCTGGAGAGCCTGGGGGGATAAGTACATCTACTTCGTGGAGGGTCAGGCTAGCTGAAGCACGCACGGGAGTCCCATCAGGTAGAAACATGGTCAGTTCGTAACTGAGTGATTGCACAAAGCAACGGAGGTATTCTTGGGCACCCCAGGTAAAGACATAGACGGGCGGGACATCTTGACCATCGGGAAATTCAACAGCTTTTTTTAGTTTGTTGATGTACCAGAGGACGCTGGTTCCTTCCTCATAGGTATCAAACAAAATCTCTGAGATAGTGAGTTTGTAAGGATCTATACTTTGGAAGCTGACTTTCGGCAGTCCTCTAGCAGTACGTGCGCCTTGAGGGGCATTGATTTGAACACTCCTGCTGAAGGAAAGCTTGGTGGGGTTGAACATGAACTCGATGGTGTCCACACCCTGTGCTGGAACCTTTGGAATAAGTTTTGCTTTGACCAAACGAGTGGTTGACATATTATTCTCCTTAATAATGGCAGTGACTTTACCAGGGCAGGCGTCCAGAATAGTTATTTCCTCGACGCTCTCGCTCTATTTCCAACCGTTGCCGGATAAAACTATAGACTTCACGAGCTAGAAGCTCTAAGTTGTCGGTGGCTTCTTCACTAGAGGAATCATCAACGGTAGATACGCTTTGATCGATTGCTCCTACTTGGCTATCAGCGTCCCCCATTAACTGTATAAGAGCTTCCATTCCAGAGGCTGATGTGCGACGCGAGGGCATGGAATATGTCTGAATAACATTGCCCAAACTATTGTTTTGTGGGGAATTTATCAGGGGCTGGGAAATATTTGATTGGGAGCTGTTAGAGTCGGATGGTTTGGAAATTATCGGCTTTTGCGGTGCCTCCCACGTCCTCTGTTCTGAGAGAGGTTGTACAACGATTGATTCGCTTGCTTTAGGCGTGTTCTCCCCTATTAATTCAGAAATACTTGACCAAGATGTTGGTATCTCTCTGGTGTTCGTAGAACTGTTTGAGGAAGGTAGAGTTTCAGGGGAAGAGGAAAAGGAAGAAGGTGCCATTTGCACTTGTTCTACACTGCTTGAAAATGCTGTAGCTTCTTGGTTATTCTGCCCTGAATCTTCTGGCATTCTCTGGATAGAAATAGGCGGCTCCGAAGCAGACGAGAAGTTTGAGGAGAGCGGTGCAAGAAAGGATTCCTCAACCTTATTGCTGCCCATGTCTGGAAATGGGGAAGCGAGAAGACTGGATTGTTGAGCTAGAGGGCTGAGAATGGATAGATTAGTCAGCACTTGAGGCAATTGAGGCAGTTCTTCGCTCTCGTCAAGCGACTCTGTTTCCACCAAAGGTTGTATAACGGTGGGTTCTGTAATTTGTGTGCTTTGAGGCACCTCTACAGGAGGATTGGCAAAGGATGTAGAAGCGATCGCTGCTGGTGCCAAGCCAGCCAAATTTTCACGTGCTGGTACGGTTTCTAATTTCGGTTGAATGAGTGTAGCGTCTGGCGTTGTTGTACTTTCAGGTACTTGTATGGAATCGGTAAAAGCGATCGCGTCTGGTGCTAACCCAGTCACCTTTTCACTTACCGATTCAGGTTCTAATTTCGGTTGAATGAGTGTAGCGTCTGGCGTTGTTGTACTTTCAGGTACTTGTCTGGAGTCGGTAGAAGCGATCGCTTGTTTTGCCTCAAGCGGGAAATCTTCACTTGCCGGTTCGGTTGCTAATTTCGGTTGAATGACTGTAGCATCTGGCGTTGTTATGCTTTCAGGTACTTGTCTGGAATCAGTGGAAGCGATGCCTTGTTTTGTATCAACCGGAAAATCTTCACTTGCTGGT
>NZ_JACJOQ010000049.1:0-10803 GCF_014695635.1 Coleofasciculus sp. FACHB-712
CGAAATTGATTGAATTATGGCTCTTTATCGTCGAAATTTCCTGTTTCTGCTAGGTGGCACTGCCGGAGCAGCCGTCATTGGGGCTTTCCCCGCAGCTTGTGCAGCTCAAACAACTCCAAAAAGTGAAAACCAGCAAGCACAGCAGCAGACACCGCAAGCACAACAGCAGGGGCAAACGGTAAATACTTTTACACTGCCGCCTTTACCTTATGCCTACAATGCTCTGGAACCCCATATTGATGAGGCGACGATGCGGTTTCACCATGATAAACACCATGCCGCCTACGTCAAAAATCTGAATGAAGCCGTGAATAAATACTCGCAACTCAAAGGCAAGAGTCCTGAAGAATTGCTTCGTGACATCAATAGCGTGCCAGAAGATATTCGTACTACAGTACGCAATAACGGCGGCGGTCACGTAAATCATACGATGTTTTGGGAAATCATGGCACCCAATGCTGGTGGAGCGCCGACGGGAAGAATTGCCGAAGCGATTAATCAAAGCTTTGGCAGTTTTGACGCTTTCAAAAAGCAATTTAATGAAGCCGGTAGCAAGCGTTTTGGCAGCGGCTGGGCTTGGCTGGTTCGCGGTAAGGATGGGAAGTTGCAAGTGATGAGTACGGCGAATCAAGATAGTCCGTTGATGGAAGGAATGTATCCGATTATGGGCAATGATGTCTGGGAACACGCTTACTATTTGAAATACCAAAATAAGCGTGCTGATTATTTAGATGCTTGGTGGAACGTCGTTAATTGGAATGCAGTAAACCAGCGATTTGAGAAAGCATCAGCTTAGTTGAATGCCGCTGATTTCAGCCCTAAACTAAAGTTTGGGCTAATAGCTTAAACCCGTTTAAACGGGTTTAAAGGCTGACCAGTAAGTTAAAGCTTACTTTAGCTTTAATCCGGAAATTTATTTGCAAACTCTTTGTGTTAGTGCCATCCCGGTCTAGTTGCTCGAAGCCTTGGTTAGCAGGCTCAATTGAGGCTGTGAAGCGCGAGGTGGCTCTCGCAGTGCTAGATGGACTTCGTTTGTCTCGCCGGATTCCCGCCTCTGGGAAATTTGCTCTCATCGGGATGCTCCCGATCCTGGGAACCCAATGCATCTACAGCGCTATTTTTGTAGCTTAATGATAATAATTGACAATAACTCTTTTTGCAGCTATATTCAAAGGTTGTCAATTACGTTACTAAAAGTTGATAACACAGGCTATAGAAGATGGCTTCAAAGAAAAGCAACCCTTTGTACAGGTAGTGGGTGGAGAATTTGTTTGTGGTAACTTAACAAACGGTTCTTAGCTACCTAGTTAAAAAACATTGTCAATATAAGATTTTATTGAGGAGTAACCTGGTGAAGCGTCGAAAGTTTGTGTTTTTAATGGGACTGGCAACTGCGAGCGGTGGGTTAGCGATCGCCTGCTCTGACAACCAGAGTGTCACGACTCCCAATGCAACCTCCCCAACCAGCAGCCCTGCCAGTACGACTGCCGCCAGTCCATCTGCCAGCCCAGTTGCCGCCACCGGCCCATTGGAAAAAGAACTGGTGGTCTACTCAGGACGGGACGAGAAACTGGTTGGCGACCTGATTAAACAGTTTGAAAAGGAAACTGGGGCGAAAGTACAAGTCCGCTATGGCGACACCGCTGAGTTAGCAGCAGCCATTCTGGAAGAAGGTAAAAATAGTCCGGCTGACGTTTTCTTTGCTCAAGATGCCGGGGCACTCGGAGCAATGCAAAAAGCAGGTAGGGCATCGCAGTTGCCAACTTCACTGCTCGATCGGGTAGAAAGCCGCTACCGCTCACCGGATGGGAAGTGGGTTGGAATTACGGGTCGAGTGCGGACAGTAGACTACAACACCAAGTTAGTTAAGGCAGCAGATTTACCAGAATCTATCACTGGCTTTACCGATCCAAAGTGGAAAGGAAAAATTGGTTGGGCACCTACGAATGGCTCCTTCCAGTCCTTTGTCACCGCTTTGCGCGTCTCGCAAGGGGATGAGAAAGCTAAGCAATGGCTAGAAGGCATTAAAGCCAACAATCCCAAAACTTACCCCAAAAATGCGGCAATTGTAGAAGCGCTATCCCGTGGGGAAATTGCGGTCGGATTTGTCAATCACTATTACTTAGAAAAGTTCAAGCAAGAAAATCCCCAAGCTCCGGTGGATCATCACTTTACCAATGATGTTGGTTCCTTGGTTAACGTGGCGGGCGTGGCAATTTTAGAGGGTGCAAAACATCCCAATATTGCTCAGAAGTTTGTGGACTTCATGTTGGCTCAGGATGCTCAGAAATACTTTGCCACCAAGACTTATGAGTATCCACTAGCTTCGGGAATCGCTCCGGCGGGGAATTTAAAAGCACTCAACGGAATTCCCAGCCAAGCGACTGCCATTGACTTAAGCAATCTGAACGACTTGGATGCAACGTTGAAGCTTTTGCAGGAGACACAGGTAATTTAAGTCGTTTGTGGGAATGGGGAATAAGTACTGATAACTCTTATTACCCATTACCAGCCTTCAAAAGTGATGTTATTTCCGCAATTTTGTTGAATTGCTGGTTGTTAATCCCCATATCGATTAACTGATTGGAGAAAGCAGCTCGACCCCCTTTATTTCTAACTTTAACAGCAGCGGCAGTAGCGATCGCGATCGCTCTGCCTCTGACTTATTTGGTCATCCGGACGGCTGGTGTCGGTGGGGAAGCGCTCTGGGAATTAGTTTCCCGTGCCCGAACTCTCACCATTTTGCTCAACAGTGCGGCAATGGCGGCAATCGTGACCCTGTGTTCGGCATTGATTGCCGTGCCACTGGCATTTTTAACCGTGCGAACCGATTTACCGGGACGCCGATTTTGGCTAATTGCGACGACCTTACCCTTGGCAGTTCCTAGCTATGTAGGGAGTTTTACGCTGATTGCCACTTTTGGGCCACGGGGTAGTTTGTTGCAGTTGTTGCTGGAACCTTTGGGGGTGCAGGAATTACCTTCGATCTACGGCTGGCCTGGGGTGATTTTGGCACTCACCTTATTTACCTACCCTTATCTGCTATTGAGTGTCCGTTCTGGATTGCAAGGAATTGATCCCACCCTGGAGGAAGCCGCCCGGAGTTTAGGTCAAAGCGGTCAAGCTACTTTCTTTCGCGTTATCTTGCCCCAGTTGCGCCCGTCATTGGTGGCTGGGGGTTTATTGGTGGCGTTGTACTCGCTGCGGGACTTTGGGACGCCGTCGTTAATGCGGTTTGATGCCTTTACACGGGCAATTTTTTTGCAGTACAAGGCAAGTTTTAACCGCAATTCAGCAGCGGCTTTGGCGTTGGTATTAGTGGGGCTGGTGCTGTTGATTTTGTGGTTAGAGTATCGGGCGCGATCGCGTGCAGCATACTACAGTCGCGGCTCCACCTCCCAGCGCCCCCCTAAAGTTTTGCTGCTGGGGCGTTGGAAGTGGCCTGCGGTGGCTTTTTGTGCGGTCGTGACAGCGATCGCTTTAGTGCTTCCTATTGGCATTACCGTGTTCTGGCTGATTCGCGGACTCCATAATGGCTACAGCCTTCCGAATCTGGTACCGGCTGCACTCAATTCCATTTTGGCGTCAGGAATTACAGCGGGTGTCGCCACTCTTTTTGCCTTACCTGTGGCAATTTTAGCGGTGCGGTTTCCTGGGCGAATTACTTCAATAATTGAACGCTGTTCTTATATTGGCTTTGGCTTGCCTGGAATTGTGGTGGCGCTGTCGCTGGTATTTTTTGGGGCAAACTACTTGCCACAGTTGTATCAAACCCTGCCGATGTTGGTGTTTGCCTATCTTGTCTTGTTTCTACCCCAGTCGGTGGGAACCGTGCGGGGTTCGCTTTTACAGGTGAATCCGCAGCTGGAAGAATCGGCGCGGAGTTTGGGTAGAAGTTCGTGGCAAACTCTCAGAGAAGTTACGCTTCCGCTGGTGCGTCCGGGTGTTATTGCTGGAGCTATGTTGGTGTTTCTGACGGCAATTAAAGAATTACCGGCTACCTTGCTATTAGCACCGATTGGCTTTGAAACCTTGGCTGTAAAGATTTGGAAAGCGACGGAAAATGTTGAGTTTGCTGAGGCAGCAACTGGCTCTCTATTTATGTTGTTAGTTTCAATTGGTTCGACTTTATTACTGTTATCTCAAGAGCGCGTGAGGAGTTATAAGTAGGCGGAAATGGTTTGTAGGAGATTTTTTTGACGAACCGCCAAGGACGGGCTAGCGTTCGCGAAGCGGCGCGGATGCACGAGAGAGATGAGCATTAGCGCTATAGGACGCCAAGGAAGAGAAGGAAGCGGGTTTCATGAATCACTAAAGATTGCTATCTATATGGTTTTTATCAAATTCAGGACTTACGCAACTGGCACAGCGATAGCGAAGCGCTGCTGCGAAGCGCAGATCGCATAAGAACACCACGAAAGCGCGATCGCTCAGAAGAACTACGCTATGCCCCCTATGGCAAGGCGTTTCTCCTCATGCACGCGATCCTTCCTGATGGATGATGGCGATCGCTGTGCTAATCTTTGCGGACATACTGGCGGATACGTTGAGCCGTCTCTTCTGCCCGAACTTGTGCGGTTGCCTGCTTGCCACTTTCGGGTTCCCAGTTGTACTCGCGACTGGAATAGTACTGAATTGCAACCTGTCTCTTGGAAGTCAACACCAAAACGATCTGATAGTTGACATCGTAGATTTTGTCACCATCACTATCTTCTTTTGGAACTAGTCTTCTAGTAGGAGTCAGCTGAACCTGAACATCAACAAAATCACTCAGCGTGTAGGTCTTGACCGTATTACTGTCCTGGGAAATGATACAGTGGGCTGACCGATCGAAGACCCAAACGTTAGATGATTGTACGTTCGCTCTCAACCACTGTGCGATCCCTTTTGCGTATGGGTTTGGAGCTACATATTTGTCAATCCAGGTTTGCCCAAATCCAAGTGCCAATTGCCAGGGACAGTAAACTCTACGACTGACCTCATCTGCTATTGGCTGCACTTGTTGCCACTCTGCTCCCTCCCAGGGAGACTTTACAGATGGGTGAGCCTGTCCACACAGACACAGTAACTCGCCCGATCGCATTTCGACGAAGAGCCGCACCTTTGCCCAAGGGTCTACATCTAAAATAACCCGATGAATATCTGAAAAATCATAATGTTCCTGGCGTTGTCTCCACAGACTCCCATATTGGTAAGTCAGTCGATTCTGGGTTTGGTCAATGCAATAAGACTCGATTAATTTAGAGCGGATACTCAAAAGACTGACATACAGCGCGTTGATTCCCACAAGGAAGAACATACCAGGGAGTAACCCAGACCACTGCAACCAGTCCACCTGTGCAATGCTTAAGCGATTTGCTGTAGGGTCTTTTAGGAAGGTGTTGATGCGATCAACACTCTCCTGTGTATTATCCAACCCAGAAGTTTTATATTCCCTTAAAGGAACTTCACCTTCACTGGTTTGTAACAGAACTTGGTAAAATACCCCATCATCTACATTTGTTGTCAACTCCACAGCCTGCAAATTACGAATGGGTGTGTTCTGCCACACCCCCAACCCCAACCAGCCCGGTTTGCTTAACTGACACGTAACCTGCGTCGGTTCTATCCGTTGGCAGTTCAATTTTGCAGGCCCGGTCCAGAGAAGGAATCCAACTCCTATCCCGGTCACGAGAATTTCTCGGAACACACGACCGAAGGACACGTAATTCTGGCGGAGAACTAATTTATTTGGAGACTGTTCAGCAATTTGCGTCATAGCAACTTTGAAGCAAGGATTGAAAATAAGAAATGTTGATGTTTCAGCTTTAGCAACCGAAGACGACTTCCTACAAGAACCTAACAAATTGGTTTTGCCATGCTGGGGCTATCAGCATTGCTACAGCCATCAGAGCTTCTGTTTAATTTAATACGCTTCGCTGGTGCTATATATTTGTTCTTAGGAGTACAAATGTTGATGAGCAAGCAGCAGGTTCAGTCATCGAAAACGGTTACTCCAATTGTTTACCGAAGACTTTTCTGGACTGGATTGGTCACCAGTATCACTAATCCAAAGGGAATTTTATTCTTCTTTGCATTCCTGCCAGAGCTTGTTGTTACCACTACAGGTCCCGTACCATTGCAAATGTTTGTCGTAGGGTTGACATTCAGGTTCTCAGGAGAAAATTAGTTGCTCAACTCAGGCGTCCAGCGTTAGCCATGTCCTTGGCCTAATTGTGGAGATGCAATCTGCGCTTCGCAGCAGCGCTTCGCTATCGCATGTGACAGTTGTGTAAGTCCTGAAATTATTTGTTGTGCCAAAGGGATATTTAATCAAGCCGCCTATTTTGAATTTTGAGTTATGCAACCACCGGCAATTTTACGCTTACAGAATGTAACGAAGCAGTTTAGCCAAAATACAGTTCCGGCTGTTGAAGATGTAACGTTGACTTTGCAGCCAGGGGATTTGTTAGGATTGCTGGGGCCATCTGGCTGCGGTAAAACTACACTGTTGCGGCTGATTGCAGGTTTTGAACGACCTTACCGCGGAAGCGTGGAGATTGCGGGGCGAACGGTTGCTGATTCCCGTTGTTGGGTGCCGCCAGAGCATCGGGACGTGGGAATTGTCTTTCAAGACTATGCCCTGTTTCCTCATCTGAGTGTGGCGGAGAATGTTGCTTTTGGGTTGCAACAGTTGAGTAAACAGCAGGTCAAGGAACGCACGCAAGATGCGATCGCGCTTGTCGGTCTGCAAGGATTAGAGAAGCGCTATCCTCACGAACTCTCTGGCGGTCAGCAGCAACGGGTTGCCCTCGCCCGTGCCTTAGCACCGCGACCAAAGCTGGTTCTCCTCGATGAACCTCTGAGCAATCTCGATATCCAAGTACGTTTGAGGTTGCGCGAAGAAGTGCGAGAGATTCTCAAGGCAATTGGCACTTCAGCAATTTTTGTCACCCACGACCAGGAAGAAGCACTTGCCATCTCTGATTGGGTGGGTGTTATGCGTCAAGGACATTTAGAGCAATTGGGCACTCCGGAAGATATCTACACCCACCCCGCCTCGCGGTTTGTTGCCGAATTTGTCACCCAAGCCAACTTCCTTCCCGCCCAACGCCAAGGTCATCTGTGGGAGACAGAAGTCGGTTGTTTTGATGTCGCCCTCAACGGACGGCAAGACCCCATTTCTAGCCTCACCGGCGAACTCATGATTCGCCAGGAAGACTTGATCTTACAGCCATTTCCTGATGCACCTGTTGTCATCCGAACCCGGCGCTTTTTAGGGCGCGAGTACCGATATTGCCTCCAAACTCCCTCTGGTAAAGAACTCCACGCTCGCACGATGACTGATACCGCCTTGCCGGTAGGAACGCGAGTGCAGCTGTCGATTGCCGGTGATAGCGTTCGAGTTTTTCCCAACTAAAACTCTCGATAAATTAGGGAAATTGCTCATAGCCCCCTTTTTAAGGGGGTTGGGGGATCTCCAAATCCGACCCGGCGAACTGGGCTTGGTCGGGGCTTTTTGATTGCCATGCCCCTACAGATGTATCGCACTCAACAGCGACGCAAGCGAGTGAGTAGCAGCACAATTTCGTCCATCGCCTGCCGTATCGTTGGGGCAGATTGGTCGGATTGATTGGCGAGAATGCTAAAAACAATCGTTTGATACTCTGGGTGATTCATATACCCGGCTAAGGAAACCGTTCCACTCATCGTTCCTGTCTTCGCTTGCACAATGCCTTGGGCTGGAGTATTTTGAAAGCGACTTTTTAGGGTGCCGCTGACACCGGCAACCGGGAGAGAGGCGCGGTAAATTGCGGCTTCTTTGGTTTGCGCGATCGCTTCGAGAGTCTGCACCAGTGCTTTTGGACTCACTAAGTTATGACGAGACAACCCGGAACCATCAGCCATCACGTAACTATTGGGATCGACGCCTAATTCCGTTAAAGCTTGTTTAACAGCAGCCAACCCCATTGCAGCCGAATTCTCTGAAAGTGTGGTTTCCTCGCCTTTGCTGGTGGCACCCAGGGTTCGCAATAAAGCTTCTGCATAGAGATTATTGCTGTTTTGGTTCGTCTCCATCAACAGAGTCTCCAACGGCGGCGACTCCACAACGGCTAATTCCCGTTCGTCCCCCCTTTCTCTGCCAGATCCCACCTGCGACTGTGCGATAGGAATCCCCGCAATTACTAAAGCCCGCCGGAAGTGCTGCAAAAAATACTGGGCGGGGTCGAGAACTGCCACACCCAAGGATGCAGGTTCGGCACCCGCAGGCAGCTGACCTTTAATCTGTAATACGGGTTTCCCCAGTACAGCGCTAACGGCGATCGCTGCCGGTGATTTCGCTTCCGCTGTCACCGTATTATTTTCCAGTCGCCATTGCGCGATCGCAATTGGATCGATCCAAGCGGTTTGTAGCGGTTGCCCAGGCGATCGCGGTGATAGGGTCAGCACGGTAGCATTTTGATTCAAAATTAAACTATTAACGGGTGCCGCATAAGGTGCCTGTAGATCGCCCCATTCCCAACTGGGATTTACTGCCTGTCCTTGAAAGTAATCATCCTCGACAATTAGCTGCTGCACCTGACGAATTCCCTGGCGCTTTAGCTGTTGTACCAAGCCTCTTATCTGGGTATCGCTGAAACTAGGATCACCTCGTCCCACTACGCGCAATTCTCCCCCGTTTGTGCCATAAACTGAGGTGCGAATCCGAAACTGAGAACCTAACTTGTTTAAAACCGCTGCTGTTGTCAGCAGCTTTGTATTCGATGCGGGGATAAAGTAACGGTCTGGTTCGCGGCTGTAGAGGGTGCGTTCTGGAAATTTTGAATTTGTCGATAATGGTTCTATTAAAATTCCCCAACGAGTACGAGAAAATTCCGGACGGTTGGTGACAGCATCAATCGCGTTTCCTAGTTGGGCAGGACAAACCAACGCAGGGGATTGGGGTTTTTCTGCTTGAGAAACCTGCTTTGAATTTATCGAAGGATTCGGAGAAACAGCGGGATTATTTGCCCTCGCCGCTTCCTGCCAGGATAGCAATTGTGTGTTTAGGAGCAACAGGAAACTCAGGCATTTACTGATTTTAGTAATTTTTAGGAATAAGTAGGGGCGCGGGAAAAAGCTAAAAATAGATAAACTTGTTTTTTTGAGACTACAGGTTTCTTTATGCTGGGATAAGCTGATACTTTCTTTTGACAACCTACTTACCATTCAGATTTTTCCAAATAAAACTGACTTGTCAATAAAAATACTACCTTGGATAGGTGCAAAAGCACGATTTAGTTTACCAATAAAAATATTTCTAATGGTAGAGCTTATCGAGTCTTAAAAAGTGAATAAAATACAGAATAATCATAGATTTTTTTGTATTTACAACCGAAAAAAATAGGTACTTATAATCATGGCACTTCAAGAGCGCGATTTTGAGAAAAGCGATCGCCATACAGAGGCACCCCGTCGGAACAACGGAAGTAAATATTTTTTGGTTGCTCTATTAAGCGCACTTTCGACATTGGGTTTAGTTGCTGCTGGTTGGTGGCTGTATCAGCGAATGCAGCAAGAAAATGCGATCGCTCCCGCAGAAGTTCCAGTGACGACCGCTAGCCCTACTGTCAGCTCAACCATTAGCCCCACCGTCGCCCCAACTGCTCCAGTCGCCCCAGCGCCCAGCCTTGGCATTCAACCCGGTCAATTTGTTGAGCCTGCCTTAAGCAACAAAGGGCAGGTAGAATTAATCGCCGTCCGCAGAATTCTTGGTGCGCCTGATGAAGTCAGCGTGGATATGCGAATTAATCGTCTTGCAGACGATGTGGTGGGAGGAGACCTGATTAATGTCGGTGGGACAACTGCCCGGAATCCGATCACCAGCGAAACTTATCAAGCACTCGATCCCTTAAAGCGTTCATCAGGAACGGTTTCTTTATATCAGATGCGCCTGGGGCAACCGCAAGAAGGCTATGTTGTGCTAAAAGTCCCCGCAGGTGTCAACACCCTCGATATCTATGTCGATCAAACGCAGGCGTTTAAAAATGTGCCGATTGCGGATGCGAACACCAGCCCAGTAGGTGGAACCGCCCCCGCTTCCCCAGTACCCACCATCGCGCCATCGCCCCAAGCTCAAGCACCTGCAACCACTGCGCCAGCTGCGCCAGTGCCCAGCGCTGACATTCAACCCGGTCAATTTGTACAGCCTGCTTTGGGCACCAAGGGGCAAGTAGAGTTGCTGTCTGTGAAGCGAATTCAAGATCCCGATTCCAGAAACCGCGACGTGGTAAACGTGCAGATGCGCGTCCGACGTCTGTCAGCGGATCGAGTGGTTGGGGGTGACATCATTACTGTGGGCGGGACCACTGGGCGGAATCCAGAGACGAGCGAAACCTACAAAGCCGTTGACTTGATTAATCGCTCGACGGGAACCGTTTCTTTGTTCCAGCTGCGCCCACAAGCGTCAGCAGATGCCTATGTCTGGCTGAGGGTGCCAGAAAACGTCAATTCTATTGACCTCTACGTGCCGGAGGTACAGGCATTTAAGAATGTGCCCATTTCTAAATAGGAGGGAATCGGTAATGGATCGTGGAGATTTGTCAGTCATTATTCGTCCATAATCATGAGTCTTTAGTCATTTGTTCTGAGTTCGTTGGTACTGACTCACGATCCATTACCCCTTACCAAAACGGTATGAGCAATTTTTTATCTGGCATCGCAGTTGTACTTTCAATTTTGGCGATTATTGGCAGTGGCTTCAGTGCCTATCAAGTTTTTGAACTGCGGGAGGAACTCAACGCGATCGCTAATTTAAAAAGCGGTTCGACGCCTATCGGAGAG
>NZ_JACJOQ010000490.1:0-4676 GCF_014695635.1 Coleofasciculus sp. FACHB-712
GCATTTGTCCGCCTGACATCCCGTTACAGCGAACTGGAACACCGAGGAGCAGAAATCTTTATTGGTGATTTGCAGCGCGATAAAGATATCGAAAAAGCTTGCCAAGGCGTTCAGTACATCATCGCTGCTCACGGCGGTGAGAGCGATGCTCAAGCGTTAGGCTACCGAGCGAATATTGAACTCATTGACCGGGCAAAAGAAGCTGGCGTCCAGCACTTTGTTTTCATTTCGGTACTGGGAGCAGATCGCGGGTACGAAGACGCACCATCCTTTAAGGCGAAGCGGGAAGTAGAAAAGTATCTCCAAGCCAGCGGACTCAATTACACTATCCTGCGTCCTTCAGGTTTTGCCTCTAACCTTTTACCCTTAGCAGAACGATTTCGGGATACTGGGATTTATCTGCTTATCGGCGATCCCAAAAGCCGGACTTCGATTGTGAGTACCGATGACTTAGCGAGGATTGCGATAGACTCCGTCAACGTTGAAGGTGCCCGGAATCAAATTTTCCCTGTGGGAGGTCCAGATATCCTCCAGCGCCAAGATATTCCTCGTATTTTCAGTCGCATCTTCAACCAAGAACCGATCGTGATTAACCCACCACTATTGGTATTTGATGGGGTACGCGGAGCGCTGGGATTGTTAAATCCTCAAGCGTCTAAAGCTTTGGGAACTCTCCGGACGTTACTGGATAATGAATTTTTCTGCACACCCCACGAAGTTGACAATTTGGAGTCAATTTTTGGAATGAAGATGGAATCTCTAGAGACTTTCTTGCGCCGTTACTTGGGTACTTGATTTTGCACCACTAGATGCAAATGTCACTGTTATTCAGACTTGTCTGGTGATTTTAAGGAATCATAAAGGCAACTGCTTGAGACTTTGACTGAGCAACGGTTTGGCTTTGACCATTTAGCTGATAGTGAATGCGAGCGATCGCGTTCTCACCCCGCCGATAAATTTTCGATTTGCATTTGAGGCGATACTCCAATACTTTACTTTCTCCTGGCTTTAGCACTACTTTAGCGGGACGTTCCAATTCTTGAGGAGTTGCATTCATAAGAACTTCCTCAGATTTCGCTGGCACTATTTCTATTTTGCTAATTTCAATCAACTGATTTTTTTTAGATGGATTGGTAAAACTCAGAGAAATATCAGCATAGCTAATTGCGGTTCTCGCTAAAATTTCGTAGGGAAGTAACTTGATTGTCATCGTCATATTCGCTCTTTGAGAATTGCTCCCAATTTGCCTTTCCCTACTTAAACTTTGTAGAGGAGAAGATCGTAGGTTAGTTTTAACGAGCGCGAAATCAAACTCAAACGGCTTGTTGGGTTTCGTTACCTCAAACACTACGGCGCTCAACGGGGGGAACCCTGCTTTTTGTATGGCTCCCCAACCTACCCTGTCTGAAAGCAACTTGGTATGAGTTCCTATCGTTATGCAAGTCACGCAGGTTAGAAAATCCACGAAAGAATTCCTCCCAGGTCGGAATATAGCAAATTTGACTCAAAAGCTCCTCAGAGGTTTCTAACTCCTATGGGGTTGTACATTATTTTGAAAGATGAGAATTAAGCTACTTTACTAAATATATGCTCAGCTAAGCTCGAAGATCCGAGTGTCGCTAAGCTTGAAGATGCTAAGTGAGCGGCACAGCCACAGCGTAACGGAAAAGATGAATTCATCAGCGAAGCGTTAGCATTTAATGAATTTGAAGGAGTATTGAATCCAGGTAGAGTATAAGATTCCGCTCCCCCATAGTTCACATTCCACCCAATATCTTTTAAAGAAGCAATCGTTAATTGACTCAATAACTCAGAGCTTTTTTCAGCAATAGGTGACATTAATTCATTGTCAAAGACATTTTCATCCCAATGACCAAACACGCCTTTTTGAACGGGAACAGCAGTTTGTAAAAATGTACCTTTTAATTCTCCATAAGCCCACCCTGCATAGGTATTAGCACTATATGTCGCATCGGAGACATTAATGAAATCGCGTCCGTAATCTGACCAAAGTGTTCCAATTCCTAGAACGTGACCAAATTCATGCACCATCGTTTCTTGTAAGAAACTTGGATTGTTGTTGTATGTATTTGCCAAGCTCGTGTTAATCGTTGAAGCTCCTGATATCGTCATTTGATTACCAAAAGCATCGGAGGCTAAGGCTTTTGGCCCTGCAAAAGCAAGAAATTCATCTTCACCAAAAGTATCCCCCGTAACATCAATGGTTAGAATTTGGGAATCGCTAAAGGTGCTGTAGGGAATAATTTTTTCCCAAACTTTTGCAGCTTCTGTAATAGCATTGAGAGCTTCTGTACTCAAACTACCCAAGCCTTGACCAAAATTGACTTTGATTGAAAAACTGAGAGGATCGCTGGTAGCAGCAGTAAAGGTAGTCGCCACAGAATAGTTAGCAGCTTGGTTGTTGTAGCTCATTACTTGCAAAAAGTAATTACCAGCACTCAGGAAACGACGGATTGATTCGTTGCTAGTCCCGCGCTCCCATTGCCAACCCAACACTTCGCCTTGATCGATAATGCTGTTGTTGTTGCTGTCTTGAATGAGTCGGACATCGGCATCACCACTCAATGCAGATAAATTAGCGGTAAAGATGCCAGATTGAGCAACATTAAAGCTATAAAAGTCATCGCGATCGCTAGCATTGACTTGTTGGTTGTTTGAGAAAACTGCTAAAGTTTGAGCTTTTGCGGTTCCTAGAGTATTACCGGCATCTAAAGGGTCTGGAATACTTGCGATTTTAGTAGTTAGAGTGTAGCCGCCAGTCGCACCCTTTTCAAAAGTTGTAGCTTGCAGAATATAATCAATTCCCTCAGCAACCGTGAAAGTTAGCTGCGAGTTCGTACCGCTGAAATCATTATTTTCTGCAACAACTGCTCCGGTTCCAGCATTCACCACTTGCAGGTAGGCATTAAAACTAGGCGAATCAAGGTTCACCTGCACCTGCTGACCGGCAACTAAATCGCCTAACACATAGCCATCGTAAAAACTGCCTTCACGAATGGGGTTGCTTGGGTCGCTATTCGCGATCGCGCCGCTAAAGCTTTGGTTTCCACTGATGGGAGACGCTGGTTTGAGGACTCCCAAATTGCTACGAAGAGTATAGTTACCAGTAGCATCTGGTTCATAAGTCGTGGCTCGAACAATGTAATCAATGCCCTGAGCGGCTGTAAAAGTTACTTGAGAGTTCAGACCCTCAAAATCATCGTTGAAGGTAACAACCGCTCCAGTAGAGGCATTTACCACTTGCAGGTAAGCGTCAAATTCTGTGGAGTTTAGTTTCACCTCCACCTGCTCTCCGGCGCTAATGCCAGTCAACAGATAGTCATCCCGAAGGCTACCGCCACGGATGGGGTTTTTCAGGTCGGTGGTGTCAATTGTACCGCCGACCTCACTGACAGTAGAAGCCGCAGCGATCGCGCTACTTTTAAATAGACTTCTTTGCTGTAGCAGATCGCCCAGCCCTCTGAATCCTGACCAGATTCCGGCTATTTTTGAATCAAACTCTAGCGGTGCAGAATTAGCGAAATCTGCACTTAAAAGCTGGCGCTCATTTGAAAATTTAAATCCATTTAACATTTGCTTGGTTTCTCCACGATGGAGCATCGTAAGACTGATATATTACCAATTTTAAGTCTTCACAAAATTGGGCAACAACGGGGTAATTCCTCAAAGCTAGAGACAGAACATTTTTAAGAATGCTAAGATCGCAAGCGCAATAAATAAAGCTATATTAATTGACTCAACAGTAGTTTTTAAATTATCTGAACGCAACAACTAGCACTTTCTCTCAAGCCATGAATGCAAAAATTGAAGTTGCGCCAATTGCCGATGGTGAGGTAATCGAAATTATTGAATATCTGAGGATTTGCCGCGATATGTCGATGCCAAGCGTCTCTAAAGTCTTGCTCACCACATTCACGGTTTTAAATGCACCCAACAATTCAAAAAAGTATCTTATATATAACTCGATCAAAATCTCTCTAAGGGGAGAAGGACAATAGTTTTTCGCGTAAATTTACTTACAATTACAATAACTTACGCCAAAATTCTTAATTTTCGACAATCCATTGCCGGATTCAGTCGATAGAATCACAGCTAGAGTGTCTCTCTGCCCGCTCAAAGCATTTGAGTCAAAATTTTATGCGATCGCCCTTAGCGTCAACACCTGCTCAAGCTCGTCAAACAAGACAGCAGCTCGCGAATCCAGAGGATTCTCTTTCCTATGAATTAGGGAAAGCAGTGCAAGAGCTGCCGCCACTGTACACGCGGTTATTGGCAGCAAGCATTAGCTTACTGGTATTTGGGGCGATCGCTTGGGCACACTACAGCCAAGTGGATGAAGTCGCGATCGCTCCCGGCGAACTGATTGCCTCAACGCAAGTGCGACCCCTGCGATCGCTAGGAGGAGGCACAATCAAAGCGGTAAAAATCAAAGAAGGCGATCGCGTTCAAAAAGGCGACGTTCTGATCGAACGCGACCCCGACCTGCCGCAAGCAGAAGTTGACCGCCTCGCCAAATCTACCCAGCTGATTCGGGAAGATTTAGGGCGTCTGGAAGCCGAACGAACGGGAGGTGCAACTGCCGGAACCGCTTTGCAAGATCAGCTTTTAACCGCTCGCTTACAAGATTTTGAAGCAAAAAGAGCGGGTGCGATCGC
>NZ_JACJOQ010000491.1:0-22319 GCF_014695635.1 Coleofasciculus sp. FACHB-712
CAAATAAGAGTGGCATCTTCGTAACGACAAAACAGGACAATCGCCCAAGCAAACAGTTACAGCAACTTCATCAGCTGCTCGTTGAGCCGATTGCCGAATTGTTGCCAAAAGCTGCGAAGGCTCGTGTCGCCTTTATCCCGCAAAAATCCCTGTTTCTGCTTCCCTTCGCAGCGCTGCAAGATAAACAAGGCAAATACCTAATCGAGCAACACGCAATTTTTACCGCTCCCTCGATTCAGGCGCTGGATTTACTTTACAAGCATCGACAGCGAATCCAAGGGATTGCCAAGGATGTGCTGGTGGTGGGGAATCCGACGATGCCCCGCGTTCCTCCCAAGATAGGACAAAAGCCGGTGTTGTTACAGCAACTTCCCGGAGCGGAACAGGAAGCAAACGCGATCGCGAATCTCTTCAATACCCAAGCGCTTATCGGCGACGCAGCAACTGAGACCGCGATTGTGCAGCAAATGCCCCAAGCGCGAATTATTCATCTCGCAACGACTGGGTTAATCGATGAGGAGGAGGCATTGAGAAATGCGATCGCTTTGGCTCCCTCTAACACCGATGATGGGTTGCTGACAGCAGAAGAAATCCTGAATTTGAAGCTAAACGCTGAGTTAGTTGTCCTGAGCGCCTGTGATGCGGGTTTGGGTCGCATTACCGAAGATGGCGTGATTGGGCTAACGCGCTCTTTTCTAGCAGCGGGAGTTCCCAGCGCGATCGCTCCCCTAGGGTTGATATCGGATGAGCCGACTGCCTTTCTAATGACCGAGTTTTATAAAAATCTGCAATCGAATCCCGATAAAGCAGTTGCACTGCAAAACGCCATGCTAGCGACGATGAAACAGCACCCCAACCCAATGAACTGGGCGGGTTTCATCCTTATCGGCGAACCGTAGGCGCAGCCCATTTGTGCTTGATTTCATTCCAGTCAATTTGACAACATCATTCATCTACCTAGCCAGCGATGCATTCTCGTAAAATCAGCCTAATCGCCTTCATCACCCTTGCTGCCACTGTCTCGACGCCTTTGGCTACCAGTTTTCCAGCACTAAGAACGCCACGGGTGTTAGCTCAAACCCAAGCTGACCGGAAAGCGGAAGCCGACCGACTGTTGCAGCAAGGTTTTCAGCAGCTTCAGACCAGTCAATTTGAGGCGGCATTACAGTCTTGGCAACAGGCACTGACTATCTATCGAGAAATTAAAGACCGCCAAGGCGAGGGAGCAGTACTGGGAAATCTGGGAGTTGTTTACCGTAACTTGGGGGACTATGCCAAGGCAATTGATTACTCCCAGCAGTGGCTGGCGATCGCACGGTCAATTAAAGACCGCCAAAGTGAGGGAACCGCTCTGGGAAACCTGGGAATTGCTTACCTTTCCCTGGGGGACTATGCCAAAGCGATTGAGTACGCACAGCAGGTGTTGGCGATCGCGCGGTCAATTAAAGACCGCCAAAGTGAGGGAGCCGCTCTGGGAAAGCTGGGAGTTGCCTACGATTCGCTAGGGGACTATGCCAAGGCGATTGAGTACCAACAGCAGTGGTTAGCGATCGCACGGTCAATTAAAGACCGCCAAAGTGAGGGAGCCGCTCTGGGAAATCTGGGAGTTGCTTACCGTAACCTGGGAGACTATGCCAAAGCGATTGAGTACGCACAGCAGGTGTTGGCGATCGCACGGTCAATTAAAGACCGCCAAAGTGAGGGAACCGCTCTGGGAAACCTGGGAATTGCTTACCTTTCCCTGAGGGACTATGCCAAAGCGATTGAGTACGCACAGCAGGTGTTGGCGATCGCGCGGTCAATTAAAGACCGCCAAAGAGAGGGAGCCGCTCTGGGAAGTTT
The DNA here is from genome assembly GCF_014695635.1 of Coleofasciculus sp. FACHB-712. Lineage (NCBI taxonomy): Bacteria > Bacillati > Cyanobacteriota > Cyanophyceae > Coleofasciculales > Coleofasciculaceae > Coleofasciculus > Coleofasciculus sp. FACHB-712. The sequence goes on from NZ_JACJOQ010000491.1 coordinate 1,843, forward strand.
GGGAATTGCTTACCTTTCCCTGGGGGGCTATGCCAAGGCAATTGAGTACACACAGCAGTGGTTAGCGATCGCACGGTCAATTAAAGACCGCCAAAGCGAAGGGACGGCTCTGGGAAATCTGGGAGCTGCTTACGGTTCCCTAGGTGACTATGCTAAGGCGATTGAGTACGCACAGCAGTGGTTGGCGATCGCACGGGAGATTAAAGACCGCCAAGGTGAGGGGACGGCTCTGAACAATCTAGGACTTGCTCTCTACGAATCTGGCAATCTCGCCGTAGCAGAGAAAACTCTAATTGATGGAATTGAAGTTTTGGAATCTCTTCGAGAAAGATTAGGCAGCGATGATGCCAATAAAATTTCAATTTTCGAGCAGCAAGCTCGCACCTACCGCACTTTACAACAAGTCCTCATTGCTCAAAATAAAACTGATGCAGCACTGGAAATTGCCGAGCGGGGTCGGGCACGGGCGTTTGTGGAGTTGCTGTCAAGGCGATTATCCCCGAACTCTGTAGAGACGTTACCGGCAAAGTATCTACAGCCAACGATTTCACAGATTCAACAAATTGCCAAAACTCAAAATGCCACCCTCGTTCAATATTCGATTATTGACGAAGATGTCAAAGTTCAAGGTAAACAACAAACCAAGGAATCAGAACTGTATATTTGGATTATCAAACCCACAGGTGAAGTGGCATTTCGTCGCAGCGACCTCAAACCCTTGTGGCAAAAAGAGAATTTTTCTCTAAAAAACCTTGTTGTCAACACCCGTCAATCTATGGGCGTAAGGGGACGTGGTGGCATTGCAGTAGCGCTAATAGAGGAAGCAAGCCTAACTAAACGGTTACAACAACTTCATCAATTACTGATAGAACCGATTGCCAAAGAGCTGCCACCCGATCCAAATGCTCGTGTAATTTTTATCCCTCAAACAGAACTATTCCTAGTTCCCTTCCCAGCTCTCCAAGATGCCAACGGCAAATACTTGATTGAAAAACATACTATTCTCACGGCTCCCTCAATTCAAGTGCTGGATTTAACTCATCAGCAAAGGCAACGTGTGGAGACACAATCAATCCCATCTCTACAAGAGGCGTTGGTAGTGGGTAATCCGATCATGCCCAAGGTGGTGCTGAACCCTGGAGAATTAGCCCAGCAGTTATCTAATTTGCCGTGGGCGGAACAGGAGGCGAAGGATATTGCTAAACTACTCAAAACTCAAGCGATTACTGGTAGCCAAGCCACCAAAGTCGCGATCGCGCAAGCATTGCCTAAAGCGCGAATCATTCATCTAGCTACTCATGGCTTACTAGATGATTACCGGGGATTGGGAAGTGCGATCGCTCTCGCTCCATCTAACCAGAATGATGGGTTGCTCACTGCTGAAGAAATCCTCAATCTAAAATTGAATGCTGAATTAGTGGTTCTGAGTGCTTGCGACACCGGACGAGGACGCATTACGGGCGATGGTGTTATTGGTTTATCCCGTTCTTTAATTTCCGCTGGTGTGCCTAGCGTGGTGGTCTCTCTATGGCAAGTCCCGGATAATTCGACTGCTTTTTTGATGACGGAGTTTTATAAAAATCTTCAGCAAAAGGCTGATAAAGCTACGGCATTGCGAAATGCGATGCTGACAACCATGAAACAGCAACAATATTCAGATCCCGTGCAGTGGGCAGCATTTACTTTGATTGGCGAAGCTGAATAAGGCAATATTCATCTGAGCTCTTGACAAAGATTTGTTAGAGAATTTATTTCTAACTAATGACAAAATTTTTTCTACAACGATTAGGAAAAATAAGTGAAATCGAATCTAGTTAATTATTTTTTTGATGATTGGTCAGTAATGGATAATTGTTTTTTTATCCTTCCACCTATTCTTTATTAACCATTACCAACCTGACAAATAAAATAAGTTTCCACCCAAAGTTGACGCTAGAACTTAGGCATAGCGGTCAGTGCGATCTCGCTGACTCCCCAAGCTTCAAAAAACTGGCGATAGAGAACTTTGCTGGCTGAGGTTAAGTCGCCATCCGGCTCGATGATTCCTCCTTGGAGGATTTTTCCTCCATCTGTGCGGAAATCCAACCTCAGATCGCCATTTTCATCTTGTTGAATGATAAAATTTCCGTTTGCCAAAACTTGACCAGCACGACTTAAAATAGCGCAGCGCATCGTTAACGACTTCCGATATAAATAGAACACAGTTAACCATGTCACTAATCTGTGCCGTCGTCAACATAGCTCGTTGAACACAGGATTTCAGTAATCTCAGCCTTTCATCCTGCACCACTTGAGGAAACATTGATGATGTCTCACATCAAGCGCCGTCAGTTTTTGCAATTTGCCGGATCGACGCTGGCAACTTTGGGTTTAAGCCATCTGGATGTGATGCGAAAGGGCGATCGCTATGGCAAAGTCCTCGCTCAAAGCACACCCCGCAAACTGGCGCTGCTGGTGGGAATTAATACTTATCAAAATAGTAGCGATCGCTTAGCGGGTTGCATCACCGATGTGGAAATGCAGCAACATCTACTCATTCACCGCTTTGGCTTCAACCAGAAGGATGTCCATATCCTGACAGATGCCAAAGCCACTCGTGAAGGTATCTTGGGTGCATTTGACGAATATCTGATTGGGCAAGCGAAGCCGGGAGATGTTGTGGTGTTTCACTTCTCCGGGCACGGTTCGCGGGTAGATGACAGCCCAGAATGCGATGAAGTGGTCTTAAAACTGAGCGAAAGTTGTTTAAACAGTACCATTGTCCCTGCCGATAACTCCCTACCTTTGGTTGCCCGTCGCCGTGGGGGTATTGCATCCGATATCACAGGACACACGCTGTTTTTGCTGGCGTCAGCAGTGAATACGGAAAACCTGACGCTGGTTCTAGATAGTTGTCATGCTGGGGGCGGGAAACGGGGGAATTTGAACGTCAGGGCGCTGGATGGTGGCGTGCAAGTTAAAGTCAGCCCAGTGGAGAAAGAATATCAGCGGCAATTGCTATCGCGGGTAAATTTATCCCCGGATGAGTATATTCAGGCACGCAGGGCAGGAGTTGCCAAAGGGATCGTCATTGCTGCCGCCGATCGCAAGCAACTGGCGGCGGATCAGCGCTTCAACGGCTTTGCGGCGGGGGCATTTACTTATGTGATGACGCAGTATCTTTGGCAGCAAACCGGGGATGAACCCGTGGCGAGTGCGATCGCAAATATTGCCCGTACCACTAACCAGATTTCTTCTACGGGTCAAATTCCAGAATATGAAGCTAAGCAAAAAAGCAATGAAGAGGAACCCGCTTACTTCCTAAACCAACAGACTCTCCCAGCGGAAGCGGTAATCACCAAAGTTGAGGGAGATGGGGTGCAGTTGTGGTTGGGAGGTGTCAATTCCCAAAGCATCCCTGCCTTCGATCGAGGTGCCATTTTGACAGTGATAGACGCTCAAGGCAAGGAGCAGGGATTGGTACAGTTGGAAGCGAACTCGCGCAAAGGATTAACGGCGCGGGGCAAACTCCTAAATGCAGGAAGGGGCGGGGTTTCCTCGCCCCCGCAACTGGGAACATTGCTGCAAGAGCGAATGCGCGGGATTCCCAGCGATATGACTTTACCGATTGGTCTAGATCCATCGCTGGGTAACGACACAGCTAAGGCAGAACAAGCCCTCAAAGCTATCCAGCGCCTCAAAATCTTGCCTTTACAACAGGAAGAATATGTCGCCTACCTCTTAGGACGAATTACCCAGGAGAATCGTCAATTTCAGAAAAATGGAGAGACTCCTAATTTAACCTCTGTGCCCGATATGGGCAGTGTCGGCTTATTCACTCCAGCACTAGAACAAATTCCTGGCTCTTTTGGTGTATCTGGTGAATCGATAGAGGCGGCTATCACCCGTCTCACCCCGAAATTTAAGTCACTGCTAGCAGCTCACATTGCCAAGATGATACTCAATCCCGGTTCCTCCCGGCTGAATGTAGTGGCTTCCATGAAAAGAGCGGAGGGCGAGACATTTGCAACTACTTTCCCGGTTCGCGGCGCACAAAACAGCAGCAATTCTTCAACTCAAAACTCAAACCTCAACCGCGAGCGATCGGGTCCCGACAACTTAAAACTCCCCTTGGGAACGCCGCTTCAGTTTGTGGTGACGAACCAAGAAAATCGGGATCTTCACGTATCCGTTTTAGTAATCGATCCTGAAGGAGAAATGACGATCGTTTTTCCGAATACCTGGACGGTGGAAGAGAATGCAACTCTGATAAAAGCAGGAGAAACGCGACAAATCCCGCAACCGGGAAAAGATAAGTTCAGATTTAAAGTTGCAAAACCCGTCGGCATGGTGGAGGTTCTGATAATCGCCAGTGGTACTCCTCTTAAGCAAGCGCTCAAGACATTACAGGAAGTGGCCAGGGTGCGAGGACAGGCACCAGGGTTGCCAATGACGCTGGGTGAGGAACCAACCAAGTTAATCGACGGTTTGTTAGAAGACTTTAACCGAGGCGCAGGAAATAGTCGTGGTGGTGAGAAGGCAGAGGTTCGGGGACTGGGAGTTGTTAATCGTGTCGATACTCAAGAGTTGGCAGCGATGTCAATTACCTTTGAATCGGTGGAAACATAAGCATTTATCGCCATTTCAGGGTGGGGTGGGATACATCTGTAGGGGCATGACAATCAAAAAGCCCCTACCGTTAGAAGCGTAATATATTCCAGCCAACTGAGAAATGGTATAGATGAATCTATGGTAGATATCCCGTGCAATGGTATTCAGATACCCAACTTACGGCTGAACAGATGTCGAATGGTGAACGGGTAACAACACTTTGAAAGTAGAACCCTGACCAAGTTTACTGGTGACAGAAATAGAGCCAGCGCAACGTAGGAGAAGTTGCTGCACAATGGTTAAACCTAATCCAGCACCGAAAACTTCTTCCCCCGGTGCTAGGCGTCCGCGATAAAAGCGGTCAAAAATCTTGGGCAATTCGTTCGGGGCAATGCCGATGCCGGTATCGCGAAATTCCAACTGTACGTAATCGCCTTGTTGCTTGGTGCGTACCACCACCTGACCGCCAGTGGGAGTGAATTTAATGCTGTTGTGTAGCAGATTGATAATAATTTGTCGCAGCCATGCCTCTAAGCAGGAGACAGCCGGAAGGTTAGGACTGACCGTGTAACCTAACTGGATACCTTTTTCTTGCGCGATCGCTTGATAGGTGCTGACAACTCCAGGCACGATATCTGCCAACTGCACTGGAAGCAAAGTTGTTGGGGTAGTTGCCCGATCTAGCTGGACTAGCTCCATCAAACCGCTAATCAAAGAAACCTGGCGATCGCACTGTGTATGCAGCAAATGCAGGTAGCGCTGACGCTGCGAGGGTTTGAGTTGTGGGGACTCTAGCAGCGTCAGCGCGGTTTTCATGTTGGTTAGCGGCGTCCGCAGTTCTAACAGCGCATTGCTTAGTAGTTCATCTTTAAAGCGCACTTCATCCAGCAAAGCTTGATTTTGCCGCTGGAGTTCGGCGATTTCCGTTGTTGATGCATGATTGGCGGCAGCACCCCGCCCGATTTCCTCTTGCTGCTGGACTTGTTTTACCAGTAACTGAGTCAGGATGGATGCGATCGCTCGATTTTGTACTAAATCGGGTGATTGCGGTAAGGTAAATAGCTTGTCCCAGTTGCTGAGGAGAGTCTCTTCAGTGGGCGCGATCGCGGGTCGGATTCCCTGCAAAACCTCCTGAATCACTGGCTTGTCAAAAGCGCAAATTGTCAGCAGCGGTCGTCCTCGCTTGTCCTCCGTGCCTGCTGTAGCCATTTGCTTTTGCAAAGCCAAAACGCTTTCGCTAACGCCTGACTGTGCCCCGTAAGGATTGCCTAGAGCGCTCTTATTCCGGTACTGAGAAGCGAGAAACTCTTTTGAGTCTATATTTTTGATTTGATCCAAATCCTTTGAAGTTGTCTGGGCAGATGGCTTAGCGCTGCGGGGTCGATGAGCCAAAATTAAGCCGCAAAAGCGTTCGGATAGCACTAACAAAAAATATTCTCTGGAAATTGCGTTTTCCGGCTTCAGTTGAACTGGAATAATCTGCGAGGCGGTGGGGGAAATTTTTGGGGATCCGGTGAGTGCATAAGGGGAATTTTCAAATTCTTCCTGGCGATCGCTCTCTCCGGCTTCTACTCTCTCCTGCTCTCGTCCCTCTTTGCCGTTACAGACATAAATCGTATGCCCAACCTGCCCCCGCTCCTGATATTGTTCTATCTGCGCCTGCCAGCCTTCTCCAGGCGGTAGCTTTACCCAGAGTTTGGCTGGCAGTTGTTGGTCAATCAGTACGTCCATCAGCGCCCACAGCAAGGACTTGAGCGTAGTTGCACTCACGGCAAGCGGCTGAGGCGCTGACTCTACACGCAGAGCCAATTGGTAAAGGGATGCATCCATAAGATTTTAAGATTTTAGAGGTTGCTTTTGGATGAAAAGGTGACTTGTTAAATGCACTGATGTCTCAACAAATGGGTGAAAATCAACTTGGATGGTTTTGAAGACTTTTGACTGGAAACTCCTTTATAGCTACTTTTAGCGCAGCGGTGCGGAGCGCAGATTGAGAGAAACCAGAGATAGTTTCATCTTGATTTCTACCCATCTAGCGAGTGTCTCTTTAATCCTTTCCTAGCCATCAATCTCCATTTCAAGAGACAACAAGTTAGATTGAATTGCGCCTAGTTACAAGTTAACCACTCCACTCTAAAATCTAAAATCTACAATTGCTTTAACCAGGCATCCGCTTTAATAAGGCATCCCGTGCTTGTTCTCGATCGTCAAAGTGGATTTTTTCCGTTCCTAAGATTTGGTAGTCTTCATGACCTTTACCAGCAATCAGGACACCATCACCCGGTTGGGCTTCTAAAATGGCGGTATGAATGGCAGTCGCGCGATCGCTAATCACCACCACTGGTTGAGCCGAGGTTGGTATCCCGGCGACAATATCTTGCAAAATCCGTTCTGGATCCTCCGTCCGCGGATTGTCGGAGGTAACAACGGCTTTGTCTGCTAACTGCGCGGCAATTTGACCCATTTTCGGGCGTTTAGTGCGATCGCGATCGCCTCCACAACCGAAGACGCAGATCATCTTACCGGGAATAAACGGACGCGCCGCTTTTAGCAAATTCTCCAAACTGTCCGGTGTGTGAGCATAATCGACAATAACGCTAATCTCTTGCTGGGAACCGATTTGCACTCGTTCCATCCGTCCCGGCACTCCCGAAAATTCGGGCAGCGCCGCCGCAATTAACTCCAAATCTACTCCCAGATGCAACACTGCTCCCACAGCGGCAAGTAAATTTTCCAGATTGTACTGCCCTACCAGGGGAGAACGGAAAGCCACATCACCTTTGGGGGTATGCATCACCCCACTGACTCCCGTTGGCTCATAACTCAGATCGCTCATCCATAAATCGGCGGTCGAATCGTTGACGCTGTAGCGCCATACTTGGTCTGGATTTAACCGTTCGATCAATCGCTGTCCATAAGAATCATCTGAATTAATTACCGCCCGCCCTTTGAGATATTCAGGGCTAAACAGCAACGCTTTTGCATTGAAGTAATCTTCCATGTCGTGGTGGAAGTCTAGATGATCCTGGGTGAGATTGGTAAACACCGCAACCGAAAACGGACAACCTAAAATCCGACCTTGCGCCAAAGCGTGGGAACTTACTTCCATCACACCCATCTGAGATCCGGCTGCGATCGCCTCTGCCAGTTGTTTTTGCAGTTCGACGGCAAAAGGCGTCGTGTGGGCAGCGGTTTGTGTAAAGCCAGCCCAACGGGCATACAGCGTCCCAAATAAAGCTGTTGAGAACTGGCTCCGAGTCAGGAAAAATTCGATTAAATGGGTCGTTGTCGTTTTGCCATTCGTTCCCGTGACGCCAATCAGTTTTAGCTGTTGCGCTGGGTAGCCATAAAAGGCAGCAGCAACTTGGGCGCAAGCTTGAGTCATGTCTGCGACTGGGATTACGCAGGCGTCTTCCCCTTTAGGGGGATGTTTTTGGACAGCTTGGGAAGAAATCAGGGCGGCGACTGCACCGGATGCGATCGCGCCTTCCCAAAACTCCCCTCCATCCACTCGCGTTCCGGGCATCCCGATAAACAAATCTCCCGGTTGACAAGCATGGGAATTTGTCGTTAAACCCTTAACTTCCAATTCCAGAGCAGTCTGACTAGAGGGTTGCTCAATCTGGGGAATGGTTGCTAATAACTCTCGCAATTTCATCTTTAGTAACTCCTCACAATCGTCACGAGTCATTAATCGTTAGTCATGAGTCATCGAATCGTTAGCAGGCGGACGCTCGACTCAAGACTATTCGCGCTTATTCTTTATCTTTTACAAGCAAATATTTCTGTAACATTTGCGCCAACTGTTGCACCGTAGCGCGGGGAGAAGGACGGGGCAACGGTTCTTCTACTCGATCTGTACGCTGAGATCGAACCCTAAACAGGACAGGAATTTCATATTGATAGGCTTGAAACCAATCTTCGCGGGTAGTGATATCCCGGATTTCCAGTTCAATGGGGGGGTTTGAAACTTGTTCGAGTTTTTCTTGTAACCCCTCGCACAAGTGGCAACCCGGCTTGCTGTACAGAATTAACCGCACTCAATCTCTCCAAAAAACTTTGATAGGGCGATGATAGCTCCTAGTGCAGTTTGGCAGAAATCAATTGCCGGTTCAACAATTAGAAGTTATCTCATCTTTTCTTCAAAGCGGACACCCATCCCAAAAAAAAGCAGCAGAATCATTCTGTGACTGGCTACGCTTTGCCTCTACAATCCTTCCTCCCGGTAGCAGGATGTTGGCGAGGGAATGTAGGCGGGGTAATATCTTGTCCGCGCCCATGTCTGCGCCAGTCGAATGCCATGCAATTCTTTACACGATGTTCATTTATAGCCCTGTTCTCCGATCGGGTTAGGTGCTTATAAGAGGTAAAATAATTTGTAATAAAGAATTCAGAAATTCACTAGAAACGTACCATGAGCGATAGCACCACAGCTCCCGTTAGCATCTCCTCGTTTAATCTGGATGAGCTTAACCAAAAATTTGACAAAGCTCATCCCAGAGAGATCCTGGCTTGGTGTGTTACAAATATCCCCACGGGACTGGTGCAAACCAGCGCCTTTAATGTGGATGATTTGGTAATTACGGATCTTTTATACCGCGATCTCAAACCAGCAACGCCAGTGCCAGTCCTGTTTCTGGACACGCTGTATCACTTTCCTCAAACCCTGGAGTTAGTTGCTAAAGCGCAGGCACTTTACAATTTAAACCTCCAAACTTACAAAATTCCCGATCTAGACTCCCGCGAAGCCTTTGCGGCTAAATACGGCGAAGCGCTGTGGGATAAGGACATCACTCAATTTCACCACCTGACCAAAATTGAACCATTGCAACGGGGTCTAGCAGAACTCAGCACCGTTGCCTGGATTACCGGACGCCGCCGCGACCAAGCCGTGACTCGTGCGGATATGCCAGTCTTGGAACTAGATTCACAGCAACGGCTAAAAGTGAATCCTCTCGCCAACTGGACACGCAAGGACAGCTGGGCTTATGTGGCTGAGCATGGCATGATTTACAATCCTCTGCACGATCAGGGATATGCCAGCATCGGCGACGAACCCATTACTACACCCGTTGCTGAGGGTGAAGACGAACGCGCAGGTCGCTGGCGCGGCATGGGTAAAACTGAATGTGGAATTCACATTTAGAATGTCTAATGGGTAATAGGTAATGGGTAATGGGTAATGCAAGAAGATTACCAATTACCCATGACCAATCACCAATTACCAATTAGCAAAATGATTAAAATCCTCCACCTATCCGATATTCACATGGGGAGTGGCTTCTCCCACGGACGGGTCAATCCGGAAACCGGAGTAAACACACGGCTTGAGGATTTTGTCAATACTTTATCAAAGTGTATTGACCGAGCGATTGGGCAAAGTACAGACGGAGAGAATGGCGAACCCGTTGATTTGGTCTTGTTCGGTGGAGATGCTTTCCCCGATGCAACGCCGCCGCCGTATGTACAGGAAGCGTTTGCCAGCCAGTTTCGGCGCTTAGTCGATGCCCAGATCCCAACGGTGTTGCTGGTGGGGAATCACGACCAGCATTCTCAGGGGCAGGGAGGCGCGAGTTTATGTATTTATCGGACATTGGGAGTGCCGGGGTTTATTGTCGGCGATCGCATCGTCACCCACCGCATCGAAACCCGCAGCGGTCCCGTCCAAATCATTACCCTCCCTTGGCTCACCCGTTCCGCCCTGCTGACGCGCCCGGAAACTGAAGATTTGTCTCTAGCCGAAGTCAACGAGTTATTAATTAAGCGTCTTGAGCCTTGCCTGGAAGGAGAAATCCGGCGTCTAGATCCGGAAGTACCAACCGTTCTTTTAGCTCACCTGATGGCAGACCGAGCTAACTTAGGTGCAGAGCGCTTCCTAGCAGTCGGCAAAGGGTTTACCATCCCCATCTCGATGCTGACGCGACCTTGCTTTGACTACGTCGCGTTGGGGCACGTCCACCGACATCAGAATCTCAACAAGTCGAACCAGCCTCCAGTTATCTACCCAGGCAGTATTGAGCGAGTCGATTTCAGCGAAGAAAAAGAAGACAAAGGCTATGTGATGATTCAGCTGGAACGAGGCAACGCCCAGTGGGAATTTTGTCCTCTTCCGGTGCGCCCCTTCCGGACTATCGAAGTGGATGTCTCTGATGCATCTGAGCCGCAAGCCGCTTTAATCAAAGCGATAGGCAAAAAAGATATCAAAGATGCTGTCGTGCGGCTAATCTACAAACTGCGTTCCGAGCAGATAGATTTGATTGATAATAATGCCCTGCACGCTAGCTTAAGTGACGCCCACACCTACACAATTCAGGCGGAATTAGTCAGTCAGCTAGCGCGTCCTCGCTTGCCCGAACTCGGTTCTAGTGCCAGCACCGATCCTGTGGAAGCGCTGAAAACTTACTTAGCCAATCGGGAAGACCTTAAGGATATTGCCGCCTTGATGCTGGAAGAAGCCCAGAAGTTACTGGCACATGAGGAAGAGGCGTGGTTCAACGCTTCTGACATTGAGGAAGCATCAGCGATAGGAACGAATCAACCGAGTCAGCAATCTGTGGCAACGACAGATTCCCAGCTGCGTTTACTGTAAAAGTCTTGCTTGAATTTGTGCTAAATCTGCAAGGATTCAGTATTACTTAGTATATGCGTATTTTTCATACTAAGTATTGTTTAGTATACGTATAATTACATAAACTAAAAAGCAGGTTTGAGCGTATCAGCAAAAAGCAAAAGACTCTGAAAAAGTTTAAAATTTAGATAAATAGATTACAGAATTTGAGTAAATGAGCTTTCGGGAACAGACTTCTCAGCAAGTCACAACGCAGCCTTTAATGTCTAAATTTTTACCAGCAGTTTTAGTCGTAGCTGCTTTTAGCGTTGGTGCAGTGGCACACATCCAACCAGCTTTGGCGGGAACTTGTGCGGCAAAGTGCCCCCCAGCCCCGATTCAGTTCGTACCGGGACAACGCATCACCTATGAGGTGGTAAACCTGACATCGAGTTTGGTTCAGATGCAAAAGGTGGTGGGTACCGATCCGATTCCCCTCAATCCCGGACAAGTAGTGTCTTTCACGAGGGGAGGGGGTACAGACCCGAATCTATCACTTTTGCTGTGGGATGCGACGGGTTTGCCCCTGGGAGTGAGACTCGCTAAACCGAATGCCAGAACTTTACGAATCGAAGTCCGTCCTGGTGGGCGTCCTCCAGGCGATCGCACAATTTATTTAAGAGATGACGGTCGGGTTGCTGTTTATTAAAAGCGATCGCATATCCCTATAGACCCAGTCATTTAACGAATTAAAACTGATAGGATGGGCTGAGCCAGACTGCTGGAAATACGACGCCTGTGCAAGATCGTCCTCATTCAGAATCATCCCCTCGTCCTGCCCGATTGCCCAATCATCGATGGCAAATATTTCCAGTACGAGACGAACTAGCCCAACAGTTAGCTAAAACGACGGGTCTTTCACCACTGTTGAGTCAGGTACTGATTAACCGAGGCATTGAGACGCCAGAAGAGGCACAAGCATTCCTAGATCCAGAATCTCAGGTTTTGCCCTCACCGTTGGAAGAATTTCCCGACTTGGCAATTAGTGTGGAGTTGTTGAAAGAAGCGATCGCATCCCAGCACAAAATTGCGATCTGCGGAGACTATGATGCGGATGGGATGACTAGCACTGCGCTTTTACTCCGGGCACTGCGGTGGTTAGGGGCACAGGTGGATTATGCGATTCCCAGCCGCATGAGTGAAGGCTACGGGATTAATCGCCGCATTGTCGAAGAATTTCACCGGGAAGGCGTTTGGCTGATTTTAACGGTAGATAACGGCATTTCTGCGTTTGAGCCAATCGATCGGGCACGGCAGCTGGGTGTCAAAGTTATTGTCACCGATCATCACGATATTCCCGAAAAACTGCCTCCAGCCGATGCCATTCTCAATCCCAAGCTGATTCGAGAATCTTCTCCTTATCGCGGGGTGGCGGGCGTTGGCGTCGCTTATATCTTGGCTGTCACCCTCGCCCAACAGCTGGGGCAAACGAAGGGATTGGTGAAGCCACTATTAGAACTTTTTACCCTCGGAACAATTGCCGATTTAGCACCGTTAACAGGGGTAAACCGCCGCTGGGTGAAGCGGGGTTTGCAACAATTACCGAATTCTCAACTAGCGGGAGTTCAGGCGCTGATTCAGATAGCGGGAGTACCACAAGGCACAGAGAACAGCGAAGCGGAAACTCCAAAATCTAAAATCCCAAATCCACAATCCTTAAAGCCAGAGGATATTGGGTTTCGCCTGGGGCCAAGAATTAACGCCGTGGGACGGATTGCCGACCCGCAGACGGTGATTGAATTGCTGATAACTGATGATATGGGAATCGCACTGGAACGGGCGATGCAGTGCGAACAAATTAACAAACACCGACAGCAACTCTGTGAAGAGATTGAACGGGATGCTGTTACTTGGTGTGAAGAAACCCAGATTATTGGAACCCCGAATAAAAAGTTAGATTCTGCCAGTGAGGTTTTACCTCAAATTCCAGATAAGTCGATTGACTTCCAGCAAGAACGGGTGTTAGTGCTGGTTCAACCGGGATGGCATCATGGCGTGATTGGAATTGTTGCCTCGCGCTTGGTGGAACGCTACGGCGTGCCGGTGTTTATCGGAACTTATGAAGATGAGCATCACGTCCGGGGTTCGGCGCGGGGGATTCCTGAATTTCACGTATTTGAAGCTTTGCAGTTTTGTCAGGATTTGCTGGGGAAATTTGGCGGACACAAGGCGGCGGGGGGCTTTTCGATGCCAGCCGAAAATCTCCCTGCATTGCGATCGCGTCTTAGCCTTTTTGCTCATCAGTGTCTGGAACCCCAGCACCTAAAGCCGCTGCTCAAGATTGACGTTCAGGCTAACCTCGACGATATTAATCTTGATCTGTACCAACAGATTGATGCCCTTCACCCGTGCGGGATTGAAAACGCCGATCCCGTATTCTGGACGCCGAATGTCCGCGTAGTTGAGCAAAAAATTGTCGGGAAGGGTCACGTCAAATTAAAATTCCAAGACTCTGGGGATAACGGGAGTCAGGTTCGGAAAATCGAAGCGATCGCTTGGCGATGGGGCAATTATTACCCTTTACCGTCGCGGGTTGATATCGCCTACAAACTGCGACAAAATACCTGGAATGGCAACACCACGGTACAACTGGAGTTAGTAGGTCTGCGACGTTCCACGGGGGAACCTCATCAATTGTCCTTCTCCCCAAGTCTGAAAGCTGAGTTTCACTACAACCAGCGTCGCTATACCTGTAGCCTTTCTGAGTCTTTAAAAGAGTTAAAAATTAGAAATCCCGAAGGCAAGGTTCTGGCGATTCAGCAAGGACACAGAATGGGTTTACTCGGAATCACGCGGGAAAATGCCAAAGAGGTTGATGTGACGAAACCTCCGTTTTATCCATTGATTAAAGCGGCAATGCAAGCGCTGGATCTACCGGGGAAAAATACCTAAGTTTTCTGAGAAAGCGAGATAAGATTTTTTAAGGCAAAGTAACGCAAAGGGATTTGCCAAGTTACCCAAAGCTATCTGCTCATCCTTCGCGTAGACTCTGCGCTATCCTTTGCGGTACTTTGCGTTGAAAATACGATTTTGTGTCAAAATGCCAGTATTTTAGAGGTCGCCGCCTCGAAATGCCAGCACGAAGATAACTGCTGGGCCAGCAAGCATAATTACCGCCACAAAGCCTAGCTGAGCAATGACTTCCCAGTTGATGCTGCTCAAACCGCTGAACAAGTCGCTGAAAATCTCCATTTGTCCTGCCTTTCTACGGGTATTTACAATGTGTTGATTTGAATAGCTAATTGGCAAATTTTGCCATCTAATCTTACCCAGCGATCGCGTCTTTTATTTAAAGAACTTTACAAAAGTATAAACAATGACAAAAAACCCTCAGAAAGTCGTTTCTTGTAGCTGGCAAGGAAAAACCTCTCTCCAAGGCGCGATTTATCGCGTCTAAACTGAAGAGACGAGAACTTTTTGAAAGATGGTTTGGAACAATGCCGACTTGGCGATGTGTTAAGCAATGTGGAGCCTGCTGTCATCTCGATCCAGCAGATCGCCCTGACTTAGATCAATATCTCATGCCAGAGGAGTTACAGCTATATCTGAGCATGGTCGGCGAAGGGGGATGGTGTGTGAATTTCGATCGGGAGACGAGAGAATGTCAGATTTATCTAGATCGTCCTCGCTTTTGTCGGGTGCAGGCAGATGTTTTTGAGGAATTGTACGGCATTGAGCCAGAGGAACTCAATGACTTTGCGGTGGAGTGTTGCCGCGAACAGATTGAAGGCGTTTATGGCGATCGCTCTTTAGAAATGATCCGATTTAACCAGGAAGTTGGCTTTTGAAACCGATTAGGAACTTAAATCTTCTGCAAGCAACCAAAGGTTGATATTTGCACCATATTCTGAGAAAATGAAAAGAATATGAAAATTAGCTAGCGTTGAGCCTAACTCAATAGTGAAACTTTCTGCACTGCCTCCTAGCCTGCCTGCCTTAGAGCGTCCTAGCGCCCAGGTACCTGCCGTTGAATCAGCGCCTTCACCCTCTTCAAAGATTAGCCATTCTAAATCTCAAAAGCCAAAAGTGAAGCTTTTCCAGCGGGTGCCTTGGACAGTCTTTAGCTCCACGTTCTTGACGATCTTTTTGGCAGAAATGGGAGATAAAACTCAGGTGGCAACGCTGCTGATGAGTGCAGAATCTCAGTCGCCGTGGTTGGTGTTTGCAGGGGCGGCGGTGGCACTGATTGCCACAAGCTTGGTGGGTGTATTGTTGGGGCGCTGGCTGGCAACTCGGCTGTCTCCTAAAACCTTGGACATGGCAGCGGGAGCTTGTTTGCTCTTTGTTTCTGTGATGCTGCTGTGGGATGTCGTACATTTTTAAGTTGCAAGATTTTCACGTTGCAAGGTTGGCACGTTGAAAGTTCAACCTGTCAGCGATTCAAAACTTTCAACCTTTAACCCTTCCAACCTTCAACTATGGATTGGCATCTTCTCGGAATTAGTTTCATCACGGTATTTTTGGCGGAGATTGGCGATAAGAGCCAATTGGCAGCGATCGCGCTTAGTGGCAGTTCTAAATCTCCCCGCGCCGTGTTTCTCGGAACGATCGCCGCACTGCTGCTGGCTAGCTTCCTGGGAGTCATTGCTGGGGAAGGCGTGGCGGTGCTGTTGCCTGCGCGGTTACTCAAAGCGATCGCAGCCATTGGGTTTGCCTTAATTGCCGTCCGCTTGTTGTGGCCCGATACCGATGTGCCAGAAGATTTAGAAGAGACACCGTAGAGATCGGGTTTGGGCTTTGAGTTCTTACATTGGGAAGAAAAATTCCAGCCAGAAAAACATTAATTCTGGAAAAAGCCCGTAAAAAAACAAGGCTTTAGCGCTAGGAGTGTCAACATAGATTTAGTCAGTTGCAGCGCTTCCCACTATGAGCTATTGCCTCAATCCAGCTTGCCCAAACTCTCAAAATCCCTCTGATACAAAGTTTTGCCTGACTTGCGGCACTAAGTTGCTGCTCAAAGACCGTTACCGTGCCATCAAACCGATTGGGCAAGGCGGCTTTGGTAGAACTTTTTTGGCAGTGGATGAAGACAAACCTTCTAAACCGCGTTGTGTAATCAAGCAGTTTTACCCGCAAGCCCAAGGCACCAGCACGGTTAAAAAAGCAATTGAGTTATTTAATCAAGAAGCGATGCGGCTGGATGAACTGGGTAAACATTCCCAGATTCCCGAATTACTGGCATATTTTACTCAAGACGATCGCCAGTATTTGGTGCAAGAGTTTATCGACGGGCAAAACTTAGCCCAAGAATTGGCACAAGTAGGTGCTTTTAGCGAATCTCAAATTCGTCAGTTGCTGAATGATTTATTGTCAGTGCTGCAATTTGTCCACAGCCAACAAGTAATTCACCGAGATATTAAGCCAGAAAATATTATTCGCAGAAGTCGCGATCGCAAGCTCGTTCTGGTTGATTTCGGCGCGTCTAAAGTTGCCACCACTAACGCCCTCAACCAAACGGGAACCAGCATTGGCAGCCCTGAATATGTGGCACCAGAGCAAGCCAGAGGCAAAGCTTCTTTCGCTAGCGATATTTATAGTTTAGGCGTCACCTGCATTCATCTATTAACTCAGCGCTCTCCGTTTGACTTGTACGATATTAACGAAGATGCTTGGATTTGGCGGCAATATTTAATCTCTAAAGTTAGCGATTCGCTGGGCAAAATTCTGGACAAAATGCTGCAAACTGCTCCCAGTCGGCGCTATCAATCAGTAGAAGAAGTCTTGAAAGACCTGAATCCTTCGCCAGCCCAAGTCACGGTAATTTCTCATACACCGGCGACACCTGCCAAGCCTCTGAAATCATCGCCAGTGACACCACCCGTTGCCAACAAGCCCCCTAACCCATCCAAAAGCCAAATTGATATTGAATTAGAGGCTTTAAAAGCCGAAATAATGGGTGGTAGCACCGCCAAAAACGAAAATCAAAAATCGGCGTCCCCACAACCTCCATCTTCAAATCCTGCTAAAGCTAACAGCCAGGTCGATCTGGAATTGGAGGAGCTAAAAAGTCAGTTTCTGGGATCTCCAACGCCCAAAAAGCCCCCTCAGAGCTAGCGCCTTGGGGATGGCTGTTTGGAAGGCACCGCCATCAATTAAACAATCTCAGGCGTTGCTGAAAAGTAATGATTTTTCCACGAAGGAATCTGCTTGTGAAATAGCTATAGCATTACCAAATCAGCAACGCCCAATCTCAAACAGCGATCAGAGGCTGAACGCGAGCCGGAAAACCCGCGGAATTGAGCGCCTCAACCGCTGTGTTGTGGTCTTGCACCCAGAATTGACGACCAAGGCGAACGGTTAAGTGCCGCTGTCCTCCTTTCACCGTTGCAATCACCGGGACATTTGCTTTGTCTTTATCGCCTGAGTGTTCTTGGAGATTGGTCATCAAGCGATGCTGTTCCGCAATGTCACCCGCTTGATGAGGTGTCAGTTCCACCATCACCATCCGCACTTGTTCAATGGGTTCTGTATCCTCAACGATCAGCTGAGTTTTATCGTCTCGCCTGTCTACTTTTCCCCAAATAATCAGGCGATTATCCACGACCAGATGTAAGTGAATGCGTTCGTAAGTTTTCGGAAAGACGACGGCTTCAGATTGACCTGTTAAGTCTTCGATTTGCAAGATCGCCATGCGATCGCCTTTTTTGGTGACTACGGGTTTAATCCCGCTGACTATCACAATGGCGCTAAGAGTCGTATCCTCCCGCTGGTCGCCAAGTTCGCTAAGATTAATCGGAGCGAGAATTTGAGCGGATTTCCGCACAGATTTAAGGGGATGGTCAGAGACGTAAAAGCCTAGCAGTTCTTTCTCAAAATGTAACTTTTCGTGTTGAGAAAAATCAGGGATGGCTGAAGCCTTGGGAGCAGATTCAAAGCTACTTTCTGTTGTCGTATTTCCAAAGTCAAAGAGATTTCCCTGACCGCTGGCTCGGTCTTTGGCGCGGTTTTGTCCCCAAGGGAGAACTAGCTCAAGGTCTTTGCTTAATTGCTGTCGGTTGGGTTCGAGGGTATCAAAAGCACCGCATTTGATCAAAGCTTCTAAGGCGCGACTGTTAACCGTGCGAAGATCCACGCGATCGCACAAATCAGCCAAAGACTTAAAATTGCCCCCACTTTCCCGTGCTGCCAAAAGACACCGAATCGCCCCCTCTCCCACATTTCGGACTGCCGACAATCCGAATAAAATACTATTTTGCAGCGGTGTAAAATCAACTCCCGATCGATTAATATCTGGCGGCTCCACTTGAATATTCATACTCAAACAAGTGGTGATATATTTTTGCACCTTATCCTGGTCGCCACTGTTAGAGGTCAGCAGAGCTGCCATGTATTCAACGGGATAATTTGCCTTTAAATATGCCGTTTGATAAGTTACATAAGCATAAGCCGTTGAATGGGATTTATTGAAGCAATATTCGGCAAATTTAACCATCTGCTCGAATAAATCTTCAGCAATCTTTTCCTTTACCCCATTTTTAGCAGCTCCATCAATAAAGGCTTCTCGATGCTTTTGCATTTCCGAAACCTTTTTTTTGCCCATCGATCTCCTCAATAAGTCTGCTTGACCTAGAGAATATCCAGCTAAATCCTGAGCCATTTTCATAATTTGTTCTTGATAAACAAGAACCGCATAGGTTTCTTGCAGAATTGGCTCTAGTAAGGGATCGACATACTTAATTTCTTCTCTACCATGCTTGCGGTTAATAAACAGAGGAATCAGACCCGCATCTAATGGTCCCGGTCGATAGAGAGCAAGAATTGAGGAAATATCTTCGATGCTGGAAGGCTTCAGGTCGCGCACAATCTGACGCATCCCAGAAGATTCTAATTGAAAGATGCCTTCTAATTCACCTTTTTCTAATACTTCGTAGGTCTTTTGAATATCCGGGGGTATTTTTTTAACTTCACTTTTGGCTAAGATTTTCTGAGCTTTTCTTTCGTCAAGTGGGAGTTGATCGGGATCGAGGGTAATATTTTTATTTTGCTTAATTAGATCGATGCTTTTCTGGATCATGGTTAGGTTTCTTAACCCCAAAAAGTCCATCTTTAATAACCCCAGCGATTCCAAGTCTTCCATGAAATACTGGGTAATGACTGAGCCGTCATTATTTCGTTGTAGCGGCACAATTTGATCTAAAGGTTCTGCTGAAATCACGACACCGGCGGCGTGTACCCCAAAAGTTTTGTTCGTTCCTTCAATTCGCATTGCCATATCAATCCAATGGCGAACGATGGGGTCATTATTGTATTTTTCTTTAAACTCTGGTGCGGGGGTATCATCCGAAATCATCACCTTGAGTTTTGTTGGCTTACCTCGCACTACTGGGATCAGTTTTGCCATTTTGTCTGCATCCCCATAGGGAATATTCAACACTCTGGCAACATCTTTTAACACCGCTTTAGACGTGAGGCGGTTAAAGGTAATAATCTGCGCCACCCTATCCGTGCCATACTTTTGGGTAACATATTCAATCACTTTGTCCCGTTGTTCAATGCAGAAATCCGTATCAATATCTGGCATAGATTTCCGTTCTGGGTTCAAAAATCGCTCGAATAGTAACCCATGATGGACGGGATCGATGTTAGTAATTTTTAAGGCATAAGCAACCAGAGAACCCGCCGCAGAACCGCGACCAGGCCCTACTGGAATATTATTATCTCTGGCATATTTGATATAGTCCCAAACAACTAGGAAGTAGGTTGAAAATCCCATCTGCTGCATCATTTTCAACTCGTATTCCAGCCGTTCTTTATAGATGGGATCGACTTCAGCACGAGAACGATAACCAAAGCGTTCTAAGAGACCTTTCCAAGTAACATTTTCGAGATAGGTATCGGCGGTGTAGTCGGCTGGGATAGGATAGTCGGGAAGGCGAGGTTCGCCGAGGATGTTGTAAGGTTGAACTTTATCTGCGACTTCTAGGGTATTTGCGATCGCTTCCTCAATTACGTCGTCCGGTAGATGATCTCGAAACAGATATTTCATCTCATCAGCGGATTTCAGATATTCAGTGCCGCTGTAGCGCATCCGATTATCTTCAGAAATCAGTTTTCCGGTCTGAATACATAACAATGCGTCGTGAGCTTCGACATCATTGCAGGAAATAAAATGGGAATCATTAGTCGCAACAATTTTAATGTCTAGTTCCCGCGCAATTTTGACAATTTCAACGTTAACTGTTCGGTCTTCTTGAGAACCGTGATCTTGAATTTCTAAATAAAAATCTTCACCAAAAACATCTTTATACCACTGGGCAGTTCGACGAGCAACATCGGGTCG
>NZ_JACJOQ010000492.1:0-2472 GCF_014695635.1 Coleofasciculus sp. FACHB-712
TGGATTGCCTCTTCCAACATTTCTTTAGCCGGAATATCCAAGTGGTTAGTAGGCTCGTCCAAAATCATTAAATTAACTGGGCGCAAAAGCATTTTTGCTAACGCCAGACGAGCTTTTTCACCTCCGCTCAGAGCCTCAACTTTTTTAAATACGGTGTCACCGCTGAACAAGAAGCGTCCTAGAAGTGTGCGAACCTCCTCATTTTTCCACTCAGGAACTTCATCATGGATAGTTTCCATGACAGTTCTAGACAGATCCAATGCTTCCGCCTGATTTTGCTCAAAGTAGCCAGGAATCACGTTGTGAGCGCCTAATTGAACTGAACCTTCAGTAGGTTGTTCCATGCCCATAATTAGACGCAACAAGGTTGATTTTCCAGCCCCGTTCGGACCGAGAAAGGCAATGCGATCGCCTCGTTCCATTAGTAGATTCGCATCTAAAAATAGAATTTTTTCGTCGTAAGTATGTACCAAATTCTGAATTTCTACCACCTCGCGACCACTGCGGGGAGCGTCAGGAAAGCGGAAGCGCAGGGTTCTTAATCCCCCAGTCGGCGCTTCAATCCGTTCGATTTTTTCTAGTTGTTTCTCACGGCTTTTCGCTTGGGTGCTGCGGGTAGCACTGGCACGGAAACGGTCAACAAAGACTTGCTGCTTTTCTAGTTCTTTTTGCTGGCGTTCGTAGGCGCTAAGTTGGGCTTCTTGGTTTTCCGCTTTTTGTTGTAAATAAGCAGAATAGTTGCCTAAGTAGGTGGTAGAAACGCCGCGTTCTGTTTCTACAATTTGGGTGCAAAGACGGTCGAGAAATTCTCGGTCGTGCGATACTATCACGATTGGAGTCTTCAGCCCTTTGAGATAGGTTTCCAACCACTCAATGGTTTCTAGATCCAGGTGGTTCGTTGGTTCATCCAGTAGTAATAAATCGGGTTTTTGGAGTAAGATTTTGCCCAAACTCATCCGCATTTGCCAGCCACCGCTGAAAGCGCTAACGAGGCGATCGCCATCTTCTGGCGCAAACCCCATTTCTGGCAACATCTTCTCAATCCGTGCATCTAACCCATAGCCATCCAACGCTTCAAATTGCCGCTGTAGCCGATCCAATTTGTGGATCAGGCGGTCTAATTCCTCTGGATTCGCAGTTTCCATTTCTCTCGGCACCTGCGCCAGAGCGTGCTGTACTTCGTTGGCTTCTTTGAAAACCGTCCAAAGTTCTTCTCGCACAGTGCGCGTCGGATCTACCTCAAATTCTTGAGTCAGGTAGGCAATGTGCAAATTTGCAGGACGAATCACTTCCCCAGCAGTGGGTTCCATTTCCCCCGCAATAATTTTGAGCTGAGTCGATTTTCCTGCACCGTTAACGCCGACTAAGCCAATGCGATCGCCCGGTTTGACTTCCCAGTTGACATCCTTGAGAACTTCGCCGGTGGGATAAATTTTACTGATATGTTCAAGTCGTAACATCAAGAGTCTCCAAGGATGCTGGGGGAATGAGCGAATTATTTGACGGATGTCCGTTGGTATTGCCAGTAAGTCCGTCAGGCGATCGCGAGAGTCCAGTTTATCTTAACAAAATTTAATTCTAAAATCGGAGTTTGCAACTGTTGGGAGGAAAGTTGAAAATCCAACAGCGCAATCGCCTTTCTCTAGGTATACTGAGTGGAAAGCTGATTTTAGATTACATAAGTCCTTCTTCTCGTCTATAACTTCAGGCGCTTTTGTTATCACCTGCTCAGAGCAAATAACAACTACTGGTATTCCTTGATTCAGGAACGCGATCAAAAATTGGTAAATCTTCTCCAGCCTCAAATTTCCCAAATAATCAGTTGTATTTAATTTTTCCGGCACGCTGACTCACATTAGCGATCGCCTCTGGGAGGTGGCCCATCCCGCACTTCAATCAACTCTTCAATAGATTTCCCTACGATTCGTGCAATTGGCCCTAGCTGATTATCGTTAATTTCTTTTCCTAAGAAAATTTCTTTCAGCTCTTTCCAAGACAATCGATAAGAGTCGCAGAATCGGGCAAATTCTTTATCACTAATATCAAGTTCATCTTGTCTATCCCTTAACAGCAAGGCGACCGCCGCCGATCCATATTTAGGACGCTCGGTACTTGCAATATATCTTTTCATTAAAAGATCGACTCTACTCGTATCGCCCCCTGCCTCAGTTATCAAGTCAAAACAGGCCATTTTGAGAGCTTTGCGTAGCCTTTCATCTTCATTGAGAAAGTCAACGATTCGGAGTGCATATTCTGGTTTTATAAATCCAACGACTGCTCCCTTATAGTAGATTGGAGAATAGGGATCGTTTGGATCGTAATTCCAATCCGAAGCTTGATTATTGTTTGGCATCTCGGCACCTCTGGTCAACGCTATTTATACAAGCCTTTAGAACGGTTTTTTTAAGGAATTTACAAGAGTCTATTTTTACATTGATTTACTTAAACATAGAGTTAGAGAACCTTGACTTA